>JAYTZE010000792.1:0-1132 GCA_043742385.1 Ilumatobacteraceae bacterium | reverse complement strand
ATCAAGATTAACGTAATTCATCGTTGGTAGCCTGCGAACGTGGCGTTCGACTACCCGATCATGCTCGATCTCACCGGCGTACCGGTGCTGGTGGTCGGTGGCGGCAGCGTGGCCCTGCGCAAGGTCGAAGGCCTGGTCAACGCGCACGCCGATGTCACCGTGGTCGCCCCTTCGGTCGTTGACGACATTGCTGGCCTGCCGGTACATGTCGTGCGCCGCGCCTACGAAACCGGCGATCTCGACTCCGCCCGGCTGGTGATCACAGCGACCGACGACCGGGCGGTCAATGCTGCGGTGGCCTCTGACGCGACCGATCGAGGCGTTTGGGTGAACTCAGCCGACGACCCTGCCAACTGCACCTTCACGCTTCCGGCGGTAGCTCGCGACGGCGCTGTCACGGTCGCCGTCGGCACCGGTGGAGTCAGCCCGGCGTTGGCATCGCATCTGCGCGCCGAGGTCGAGGGATGGCTCACCGAGATCGGCGCGGCCGAGGCCGCGGCCACCCTTGCCGCACAGCGCGCCGAACTACGTGCCGATGGCGTATCAACTGAGTCGATCGACTGGACCGAGCGAGTGCGCGCGGCCCTGCGCCAACGACCCTGAGTGGTGCGCTCAACTTCCAAGCACTGCGAAACCGAGTGAACGGGCTGCCTGTGCCTGGCGAAGATCGAAGGTGATGAACGGCAGCGATGGGATTCCCAACCGTTGCGCGCTCGCCAATTGAATGGCGTCGAGCGATCGGACGCCAAGATGCTCGCCAATCTGTGCCGCCGCGCGACACACGGTCTCGTCGACGGCAACCAGTGCCATCGAGTCCAGGTCCGTGGCGAACTGATCCCTTGCCTCTCGTAGCTCGGCGCCCCGCAACGCACGAGCGAGATTGCGTCGAACTTCGACAAACGTCACCCAGCTGGTCACCAGAACGGAGTCGGTGTTGAGAAGGCGTTCGGCCACCGACGAGTCGGGCTCAGCGAAGTAGTTCTTCAGGAGCGCGCTCGAGTCGACGTAGGTCGTCATCTGTGCCGTCAGTCGCCGCGGTCGCGATCGAGGATGTCGATGATCGGTTCTACCGATCGAAACCGCTGAGGAGCACCAAGTGACCGCGGCTTCACAGCTGGAGTGATCCAACCCT
>JAYTZE010000791.1:0-1133 GCA_043742385.1 Ilumatobacteraceae bacterium | reverse complement strand
GCCGCAACCATGACCTACTCCGACGCGCTGGCCTACCTCGACGCCCACGCCAGCTACGAAAAGACCGGGCGAATCGAGTCGCCCACGATCGAGCGCATGCAGACCATCGTCACCGCGATGGGTGACCCGCAACTGGCGTACCCCGTGATCCACGTCACCGGCACGAATGGCAAGGGTTCGACGTCGCAGATGATCACCAGACTGTTGATGGCCCAAGGTCTCTCGGTTGGCACCTACACCAGCCCGCACCTCGAACGACCGAACGAGCGGATGAGCCGCGACTGCGAGATCATCAGCGACGACGAGTTCGCCGAACAGATCGCGGCGGTCGCCGATCTCGAGATGCTCACCGGCGTACGCCCGTCCTACTTCGAAATCACCACGGCCGCTGCGTTCCGATGGTTCGCCGACCTCGCCGTCGATGTCGCCGTGATCGAGGTTGGCGTGCTCGGCCGGTGGGACGCCACCAACGTGTGCCAGGCACAGGTCGCGGTCATCACCAACATCGGTATGGACCACAACGAGTTCGCCGGCCCGACCAAGGGACATGTCGCTGCCGAGAAGGCAGGAGTCATCAAGCCGGGAAGCATCGTGGTGGTCGGCGAAACCGATCCCGAGCTGCTCCCGTACTTCACCGAGGCGGGCGGCGCCGGCGTGCTGCTGCGCGGCGAACAATTCGACGTCCTGGAGAATCAGCTGGCGCTCGGCGGACGCATGGTCGACCTTCGGACCCCGACGACTATCTTCACCGACGTGTTCGTGCCGCTGCACGGCCGTCACCAAGGCGACAATGCGATCGTCGCCCTGGCCGCCGTCGAGGCGTTCTTCGACACTCCAATCGCCGATGATGTTGTTCGTGAAGGATTTGCCAGCGTGCGCATGGCCGGTCGCTTCGAAGTGCTCGGTCATCAACCCTTGGTGATCGTCGACGGTGCTCACAACCCGCCCGGCGCCGACTCGTGCGCGCAGGTCTTCTTCGACGACTTCGATCCAGCAGGCCGCAAGATCCTGGTCACCGGCATTCTTCACGGACGGGACCCGAAAGAGATGTTGTCGGCGTTGCGCGCCGACGAGTTCGACGCTGTGTTCACATGCACAGCACCGACGCCGCGAGGCATGCCCTCGGCAGACCT
>JAYTZE010000790.1:0-1134 GCA_043742385.1 Ilumatobacteraceae bacterium | reverse complement strand
CTGCTCGAAGGCCGAATCACGCTGTCCGACACCGGAGAGACGACCGTTGACGCCGGGTTCGGTGATGAGTGGCTGCGGCAGCTTGGCGGCCCCGAGCTCGACGCCACATCGGTGAGCCGATCGAACAGCTTGGCGACAGCGATCCAGTTCGGACTCATCGATGCCGACCCGCAGATCTCGACTGCGCTCGCTCGCTTCGCGACCTTGCGACGAGTGGTCGAGACGTCGACGGTGATCGTGCTCCTCGTGCCCCCGATCTAGCCCGCCGTCAACCTGCGAAGCGATATGGCAGGCGCCCGGCCACCCCCACGTCGACGAGTTGCAGCACTGCGCCGGCCATTGGTTCGCGGGCGAGTTGCTCGTCGGTCAACCGATGACGAGCCGTCGTGATGTACAGCGTGGTCAGGTCCGCACCACCGAACGCCGGGCACGTCGGGTTGGTCAGCGGGAGCATGATGTCGTGGTGCAGCGAGCCGTCGGGGCGATATCTCCGAACGCGACCGCCCCCGAACAGACACACCCACACGCCACCGTCGGCGTCGACCGTCAGCCCGTCGGGCAACCCATCAGTCGGCTCCACATCGGCGAAGGTCCGCTGGTCTCCCAGCTGGCCGCTGCCGAGGTCGTAGTCGAACTCGACGATCCGCTGCGTCGTGCTGTCGATGTAGTACATCGTCGTGCCACTGGGGCTCCAGCCGATCCCATTGGAGATGGTTCGGTTGGGCAGCACCAGTGTCAGCTCGCCCCCCGGGTCCAATCGGTACAGAGCCGCCGCGCCTGCTTGCCGCTCGCGGTGCAGTGTGCCGGCCCACAGCCGGCCACACGGATCGGCACGGCAGTCGTTGAACCGCACGCTCGGCGGTGCCTCGACTTCAGCGAGAAATGTCCACTCTCCGGCGACGTCGACGCGCCACAGTTCGAGCTCCACGGCGAGTACCAACCCGCCGTCCTCACACAGCACCACCGCGCCGACGTGTCCTGGGGTCGTGAACGACGTGGCCCCTCCTGTCGTCGGGTTCCACCGGTGAACGATCCGCCCGGAAATATCGACGCGAACCAACTCTCCGCGGCGGTCGTCCCACACCGGTCCCTCACCCAGGTAGTCGGGACCTGGCACGGCGATGGTCGCTACGG
>JAYTZE010000789.1:0-1134 GCA_043742385.1 Ilumatobacteraceae bacterium | reverse complement strand
CTCGAGGGGGAGGGCACGTGGTCCAAATGCACCGGGCACGCAGGCCGAAGCCTGTACCGCAGTGGCCAGCTTCACGTTGACGGGTCCAGTTGTGCCGGAGAACCCGTAGCCGTACACCAGACGGTTCGAGAAGTACAGCGACGTGCCAGTCTGCAATTCGGTCGTGCACATCACGTGGTGCACCGAGCTCGGCGACCCGCGCAGGTCAGCGAGGCGTAGCGACCGGTTACCGAGCAGCTCGGAATCGATCGCCTTCTCGGTGTGCACCGACCGGCCGCTGAACATGCGCCAAGCAACGAGACCGGCGATGGCCGTCACGATCCCTGCGAGAATTGCTGGAGCCCACCAGTGACCGATCACGGCCACGATGCCGACCAGGCCTGCCGCCAACAGCACCGCGACCGTAGCGATCAGCATGCGGATGTAGCCACGCGTTGCCGGCGCGCCTCCGAGCAGAATGCCGCGGTCTGCAATCGCTGCCAACGCCACAGAGATGTGTCGTTCGAACTCAGGCGGCGTGACCGTGCCGAAATCCGGTCCGACCATGACGATGCCATTGGCAATCGAACCACCCGACACTGAGCTGATCGACTCGACTCGCCCGTTCAAACGCTGATCGACCAACGCCAGTAGCACGCCGAGACCGAACACTGTTGCTCGGTGGCCCCCGCCCGACAATGCGACACCGATGTCTCGTTCGCTCGTCATCGCTGCTCGCGCCGTGCTGATGTGGGCAGTACCCTGTCGATGTGTTGTTGGTTCACGCAGGCAACAGGCTCGATCTGGCCAGCCGACGTACGGCGCGCTTTCCCTCGAGTCAGGTGCCCACCGTTCGCACCCGAGTCGGTCAGGTGCTCGACGCCTTGCGACCCTCCGACGTCGTGTCGGCTGCCGCCTCGGGCGCCGACCTGATCGTGCTCGAGGAGGCCATCACGCGCGGCATCGCAATTCACGTCGTGCTACCCATCACTCGAGAGGAGTTCATCGACAAATCGGTGGCCGACGCCGGTACCGAGTGGGTGAACAGTTTTGAAGCGGTGCTGCAGCACGCCAGCTCCGGCCGTGGCAGCATCCTGCAGGGCGACGGCGTTGCGAGCGGCCAGTGGTACCTTGCCGCCCACGACGAACTGCTCG
>JAYTZE010000788.1:0-1134 GCA_043742385.1 Ilumatobacteraceae bacterium | reverse complement strand
TGCTGGCGACGCCGAACAACCCGACCGGCACTGCGCTGTCGACGGCTGACATGGCGATGCTTCTCGACGGGATCTCGCCGGCAACGATCGTGGTGATCGACGAGGCCTACCGAGAGTTTCTCGATCCTTCGCTCGGTGATCCTGTGCGTGATCTCATCCCCCGATATCGCAACGTGGTCGTCACCCGCACGTTCTCCAAAGCGCAGGGCATGGCCGGCATCCGCGCCGGCTACGCCATCGCCGATCCCGAAGTGATCGCGGCAATCGACAAGACACTGTTCCCGTTCGCCGTCAGCGCACTCGCCCAGGTGGCGGCAATCGCTGCGATCGACGCCGAAGCCGAGATCGGTGTGCGGGTGGCCGACATCCTCAGCGAGCGGGCGCGCGTGATCGCCGAGCTCGGCGCTGCTGGATGGAAGCTGCCCGACGCGCAGGCCAACTTCGTCTACCTACCGATCGGCGAACGCACCGACGATGTGTACCTCGGCCTTGAACGGCGCGGCGTGGTCACGAGACCGTTCAGCAACGAGGGAATCAGAGTGACGATCTCGACGCCCGAAGAGAACGACCGGTTCCTACGCACACTCGCCCAGGTGATGGTGCAGTGATGGCTAGTTGATCAGCGAGGCCAGCGACCACACCGCGGCGACCAGGCCGATCAGACCCATCAAGACGCTGCGACCGATGGGCGCCTTGGCAAGATCGCCTTCCTTCGGCGGTGGAGGTTTGACCAACGCCAGCAAGTTGCCGGCGAACAGAGCTCCACCGAGCGCTAGTACGAGCCAGATCAGCAGATCGTCACCGAGAAACACAACGGCAAGTGTGGCGGCCCGCTCGTGACAGCACTACCCGGCGGTGCGACAATTTCGTCATGGCTGTTCTCGACGGCGTGGGCGCGATTTCGGCCGCCAGTGGCGTGATATCGATCCCAATGGGCCTGATCGGGCGCGATGTGCTGGGAACCCGCGTCACACACCGCGGGCGGCGTTACCGAACTTGGTGAACTGGCCCCGGAACACCAAGCGCACGGTGCCGGTGGGACCGGAGCGGTGCTTGGCGATGATCACCTCGGCCATCGCCTTGTCGGCTGACTCCTTGTTGTAGACCTCGTCGCGGTACAAGAACATGACCACG
>JAYTZE010000787.1:0-1136 GCA_043742385.1 Ilumatobacteraceae bacterium | reverse complement strand
TCGGGATCGTCGCCCTTGCGCACTTCAAGTTCGGCATGAACGCAATCCTCTCGTTCTGGCTCGCCTACATCCTCACCCGCCCACTCGGCGCCTCGATCGGCGACTACCTGTCGCAGGCAAGGGCTGACGGCGGCCTCGCGTTGGGCACGGTCGGCACCAGCGCGATCTTCCTCGCCACCATCCTCGGAGTCGTCACCTACCTGGCGAAGACCAAGAAGGACCAGCCAGCCCTAGGGTGACCCGGTGAACCAGCGCATCCTGGTCGTGGAGGACGACGAGTCCATCGGCCAGACCGTCAGCACGTCACTGCAGTCGCACGGATACCTCGTCCAATGGTGCACGGACGGGGCATCCGCGACCGCGGCGGTTGAAGCGACCGTGCCGGACCTGGTGCTGCTCGACGCCGGCCTCCCGGACATCGACGGCTTCACACTGTGCCGTTGGCTTCGCGAACAGCACCGTGACCTTCCCATTCTGCTTGTCACCGCACGCGACGCCGAGATCGACATCGTCGTCGGTCTCGACGCCGGCGCCAGCGACTACGTGACGAAACCCTTCTCGATGAACGTGCTCCTCGCCCGAGTTCGCGCTCACCTCCGCGCGACCGCCGCGGGCCCCGACGAAGCCCTTGAGCTGGGCGCGTTGCGGGTCGACCCGGCCGCCTACGTCGCGACCGTCGACGGTGAACCGGTCGATCTGCGGCGCCGTGAGTTCGAGCTGCTCGCCCTGCTGTGCCGCGAAGTGGGCCGGGTCGTCACCCGCGAACGGCTCCTCGCCGAAGTGTGGGACCTCCACTGGGAGACCTCGACCAAGACCCTCGACATGCACGTGATGGCCCTGCGACGCAAACTCGGTGACGCGATCGAGATCGCCACCGTCCGCGGGGTCGGCTACCGGCTGGTGGCCCCTTGAGGCGCCGCATCACCGAAGCCATCGTCGGTGTCTCCGCGTTGATCCTCCTCGTGCTCGGCATACCACTGGCCCTCGCCGTCCACCAGTCGATCCTCGACTCAGAAGTCGTCGAGCTCCAAGCCACCGCAGCACGCACCCTCACCGAGATCGACGTGCCCCTCGACCCGAACGAACTCGCCGCCGTCAGCAGCGAACCCGACGCCCCACCACCGTTCAGTGTCTAC
>JAYTZE010000786.1:0-23554 GCA_043742385.1 Ilumatobacteraceae bacterium | reverse complement strand
TGGTCGTCGGTGGCGCCGGGTTTCTCGGTTCGCACCTGGTCGATCGTCTCATCGCGGAGGGCAACACCGTCGACGTCGTCGACGACTTGTCGTGCGGTTCGCTGGCCAACTTGGCCGATGCGCGTGCTGCCGGCGGTGCCTTGAAGATTCACACGCTCGACGTACTGGCCGACGAGTTCTCGGCACTCGCGGCCATTCGTCCGCCAGACGTTGTGTATCACCTGGCATGGCTGTCGCCTGGCCGCGGTGCCGCCGCGCAGGCGGGGCGCGCCGTGCAGGGCATGGTGGCGGTGCTCGAGGCCGCTCGAATGCAGGGCTCGAAGGTCGTCACCGTCTTGCCAGGCGCAGCCCTCTACGGCGATGTGCCGCTGCGCGACCTGCCGATCAAGGAGGGCCACGCCTGGAATCCGGTGGGACTGCACGGGATCATCGCCAAGGCGGTCGTCGACCTGCTCAACCTGTATCGGGCCGACCACACCGTGGAATTCACCGCACTGGCGATGAGCACCGTCTATGGGCCCCGGCAGCGCATGGATGGGGGAGTCGTCGGTGCGTTCGCCCACGCATTGCGCAGCGGTACCAGCCCACATATTCACGGTGATGGCCGTCAGACCCGCGACTTGCTGTATGTCGACGACGCCGTCGACGCGCTCGTCCGAGCGGGGGTTCGTGGCGGTGGACTCGTCGTCAACGTCGGATCCGGGGTCAGTACGTCGATCCGCGAGTTGTGGACGATGATGGCCGGCCCGAGCGCCGAGGCGCCGATTGCCACGCCGCGACGCCCCAACGACATCACGTGGTTTGCGCTGTCACCCACGCGCGCGCGAATCCACTTGGCCTGGGCGCCGTGGACAGACCTCAATGTTGGCCTCCGGTCATTGGGCTGAGGCCGCGCTGAGCGAAACGCGGGCCAGTTCTGCGCCGATCTCGGGACTGCTCATCACCGATGGCGTGACCACAGCACGCATCCCTTCGGCCTCGACCGCCTCGGCGAGGTGCGTATCGACGGGATCGATCACCAGCGTGCCAGCGATCGATGCGTACAGCCGGGCAACACCGACAACGGACGGTTCGTAGCCGAGCTCGCGCAACATGCGATCAGCAGGACCCTTCAGCGCCGCGCCACCGACGATCGGTGATATCGCCACGACCGATGATCGCCGCGCCTCGAGGATTTCGTCGACCCCCCGGAGCGCGCGGATCGGACCGATCGACACCATGGGGTTGGAAGGCGCGATCACGACACATTCCGCGGACCGCAACATGTCGTCGAGCCCGGGCGTCAACTCTGCCCTGGCGGCGCCGTCGAAGCGCACCGCGCTGACAGGCACGCTGTGGCGTAGCTTGACGAAGTACTCCTGGAACGACACATCGCCTCCGTCGGCCAGCGTCACCACGGTCGAGACCGTCTGATTGCTCATGGGAATCAGACGTTGCTCGACGTGCCACGCCGCACAGATCTCGGTGGTGACCTCGGCCAACGTGGCGCCTTCTGCGAGACGCGCCGTGCGATAGAAGTGGGTGGCCAAGTCGCTGTCGCCGAGGTTGAACCAGGTTGGTGCCGCCGCCGACGACTGGGGACGCACCACTGCATAGCGCTGCAGTGCGTCCATTGCTCGCCACGATTCGTTGGCCAAGCCCCAGCCGCGATCTCGGTCGATGGCATCAGCCAGCGTGTAGGTGACGGTATCGAGGTCGGGAGAGATGGCGAGTCCGTGTAGCACGGCGTCGTCTCCGGTGTTGACGATGCCAACGGTGTCGACAGGCTCGACGACCTGAGCGAGTGCGGCCAGGAATCTGGCTGCGCCCACTCCACCGCACAGGACCGCGATCACGGTTGCTCGGCTAACCGCCGGTAGAGCGCAGCGAGGTCGGTGGCGCATCGCTGCCACGAGAATGTGGCCAGCTGCGTCGTGGCCGCGGCCAGTAGCTGGGCCCGCACGCCGTCGTCGAACGCCGCGCTGGCAAGATTGGTCGCCAACGCGACTGTGTCGTCCGGCTCACAGAGCAAGCCGGCCAAGCCACACACCTCGGGGATGCTGCCGCGGTTGCTGGCCGCAATTGGGACCCCGACCTGCATGGCATCGAGCAGGGGGAAGCCGAACCCTTCGTCGAGCGATGGGTAGGCGAGTACGGCCGCGTTGCGAAGCAGCCAGGAAAGCGCCGACTCGTCGACGCGCCCAGTCATGACAACCCGCCTGGCGACAGTCGGATCGAGACGGTCAATGGCCGCGTTGATCGCCGGCCGATCGTCACCATCGGCGCCCGCCAGGACCAGCAGGATCTGGTCGTCGTCCGCACCCAGCATGCCGAACGCCTCGACCAGCGTTGGCAGGTTTTTGCGCCGCTCCAGGGTGCCGACGGCAGCGATGAAGGGCCGGCCGACGATCGCCGGTATGGGCGGATTCGATGCGGGGGCAGGCACGGGTACCGCTGCGAGTGGAATCGTTGCCACCCGAGCGCCCGGGAACAGATCTGCGATCTCTACTGCAGTCGATGCAGAACTGGCATGAACGGTGGCTCCGCGCTGGATGGCCCGCCGCAGCACTCGCCCTGCCTGATGCACAGCCCCGCTAGCAAGCGTCGGATGTCGCAGGAACCAGCAGTCATAGACCGAGACGACCTGTGCGGCCCGACACGGCGGCACGACGTAGTTCGTGCCGTGCACAACACGTGGTCGACCTAGGAACCGGTCGACGCGGGGTCGGTCGGCCATCGCCCACAAACGTCGAGCAACCAGCGCTGGCAATGGCAGGCGGCGGGCACCCGATGGCGGTGGAGATCGAAACGAGACGATGTACTCGACGAGTTCGAGGTCGTCGATGTCGATCAGCGAGTCGCGCATCGCCGCTACGGCATGCCCGACCCCGGTGCGTGGCCCGGCCAGTGGTCCGACATCGAAGGCGACGCGCAATCGGTTCATGGGCAGGCCGAGGCTAGCCGTTGACACTACAAGCGACTCGAAAGCCGTAGACTGCCGTGTCCCGCATTGACGGCCCGACCCGGCCCAACCCTTCGAAGGATTGCCAGCATGCCTCGCGCGTTCATCACCGGTGTGACTGGCCAAGACGGCCAGCATCTCGCGGAGTTTCTCCATTCAAAGGGCTACGAGGTCTTTGGCATGGTCAAGGGCCAGAACAACCCGCGGATGACCATGATGCGCGACGAATTCCCGTATGTCGAACCGGTGCCCGGCGACCTTGCGGACCTGCCGTCATTGGTCAAGGCGCTCGACTCGACACAGCCCGACGAGGTCTACAACCTCGGAGCCATCTCGTTCGTCGCCTTGAGTTTCAACCAGGCCGAGTTGACCGCCAACATCACGGGCACCGGGGTGTTGCGCATGCTCGAAGCAATTCGCATGGTGGGTGGAGCGGAGAACAATCCAATCCGCTTCTATCAGGCGAGCAGCAGCGAAATGTTCGGCAAGGTTCGCGAGACGCCGCAGACCGAACGAACTCCGTTCCACCCTCGTTCGCCGTACGGGTGCGCCAAGGTGTTCGGGCACGACATCGTGGTCAACTATCGCGAGAGCTACGGGTTGTTCGCGTGCAGTGGCATCCTGTTCAACCACGAGGGCCCGCGCCGCGGCCTCGAGTTCGTCACCCGCAAGGTGACCAATGCCGTCGCCCGTATCAAGCTTGGCTTGCAGACCGAGATCGTGCTCGGCAACCTCGTCTCGAAGCGCGACTGGGGCTACGCCGGCGACTACGTCAAAGCGATGTGGTTGATGTTGCAGCAAGATCAGCCCGACGACTACGTCGTCGCCACCGGCAAGGCGTACAGCATCGAAGATCTCGTCCGCCTGTCGTTCAGCGAGGTTGGGATCGAGAACTGGCGCGACTACGTGCGCCAGGATCCGAAGTTCTTCCGCCCGGCGGAGGTTGATCTGCTGATCGGTGATCCATCAAAGGCACGCACCCAGCTTGGCTGGAAGCCCGAGGTTGCCTTCCCGGAATTGATCAAGATGATGGTCGCCAACGACCTCAGCATCGAGTCAGAGAAGGCTCGCCGTAGCTGACGCGAGCATCACGTCTCCAGCGGCATGTTGTTGATCGCTTCTATGACGGACTGGCCCGACGGTAAATCGCCGCTGCGCAGCCGTGATCGCAGGGCAAAGGCAAACGCGCAGAGTGCCGTCAGTGACGAGGCGACCAGGCCGAGCTCGACCCGTCGGAACAGTTCGTCGGAACTGAGCCATGTCACGACGACGAACGTGATCGCACCGATGCCCCAGCCGAGGGCGACGAGGGCGTGACCGCGTAGGGCGATCACCGCCTGGGCAATCGCCAGGGCGACCATGTAGAGGGCACTGCCGAGGGCCAGCATGGCCATCGTCTTGCGACTGAGTTCGGCGTCGTAGAACTTTTCGATGACGAGCGGCCCGAGCAGGAATGCACCAGCCGTGCCAACGACACCGACAACCATCACGAGTTTCATCAACCGTGTGAACCCGGATCGGAACTCGGCGATCTCGTTGCGGGCCGCGAGCCGCGACAGCCGCGGCAGCAATGCAGCCTGCACGGCCTGGAAGAGAAAGAGTGGGATGCGCGCCAGCAGCACCCCGTACGTAAACCGGGTGACCAGATGCTTCTGGTCGTCACTGGCCAGCAAGGTCGCTGCCAACGGACCCGCGTTGACCAACGCTGCGGCGAACACCGAGCCGAGCAACAACCAACCGAGGTTGGGCGTGACTTCAGCCCACGACGCCTCCGGGCCCGGCTCCGTGCGCAGTGCTCCCTTGGCCCTGACCCACAGGACACCTGGGACGGGAGACAGTGCGACGGCGAAGCCGTACAGGCCCACAGTCTTGACGCCGAGGATGGCCAGCGCAGCGCACAGCACGATGCGCACGGCGCCGTCGGCGCCCATGACGATTGCGTATGCCCTGAACCGGCCGTTCCCGCTGGCGATACCGCGTGACAGGTGGGCGGGGGCGTAGGCCGAGAACGCCAGGATCAGCGCGAGCATCAGGACCCAGTCACCGTCGAAGTAGCCGCTGACGATCAGGGGGCTGGCGGCTAGAGCAGCGAGCGTCACGATCCCCGCAAGGCCGATTCCAAGCGTGCGCACTCGAGCGACAACTGGCTGGCCGCCCTGGCCCATGGCTCGACGATGAGCCAGCGTTCTGGCCAGTTCCTGCTCGAGGGGCAGGAAGAACCCAGGAGCTAAGGCGAACGTGGCGATCCACAGACTGGCGATGGGCTGCACGGCCTCGTCGCTGCCGAGAGCGACCTTGGCCACCTTGAGAAACAGGTAGCTGGTGATCCCGGCTATCAGCAGGCCGATGCCGACGGGCAGGGTGCCTTCGGGCAGTGGGACTCGGGACGAAGTCTTGGCGTCGCCAGAATCGGGCGTGTCACCGTGTCGCGCGTGACCAAGATGAGCGTCGGAGGGGTCCACCAAACCAGCGAGGCTAGCGGCACGAACCCCTCCGACGGGGTCTACGCGGGATTCAGGCTGCGTTGCGAATCAACCCGAGAACCTGGCTGCGAGCAGCCTCGCTGATTTCGCGGGCCTGCCCGAACAGCACAGCGGCCTTCTCGGGCAAGATGGCTTCGATCTTGTCGACGACCGTGTCGATCTGGATCTTGCTGGCTTCGAGGCCATCGCTGATCGTGTTGGCGAGTTCTCGTCGCCGAGCCTGGGCTTGGTCGACAGCTGCGAAGCCGATTCCGATGGTGAGGTATGCCATGTCGCGAACAGCGTCGGTGAGCTTGGAGACGTCGATGGCGGGCAGGTCAACCGAGGGCAGGTCGACCGTCGGGAAGTTGACGGTCGGCACGTACTTGGACAGATCGATGTTGCGGAGCGCACGGATGTCGAGCCCGGAAAGATCGATGGAGGGGAAATCAACAGATGGGAAATCGGGGAGTTTGAACATGCAATCAATATACCGCATAGTGCTAACTATTGCAAGCACTACTTGTCGAGTGCCTCCACTCCGACCCTCTCCCGCAGTAGCCTGGCCGCCTCGTGGAACCCGCCAATCAACTCGCCCCGCCCGTCGTGGCCGTGATGGTGGTATTCCATCCGGGCGACTGGTTCGACGAGGTCCTCGACGGTTTGGCCGATCAGGACTACGCCAATTTGAGGAGTCTCTTCCTCATCGTCGGTGACCCAGGAGATGTGCCTGACAGGGTGCGTCAACGGGTTCCCAACGCGTTTGTGCGGGCGGTGGGCAACACGGTTGGCTACGGCGCTGTCGCCAACGAGGTATTGCGTCTGGTCGAAGGTGACAACGGGTTCTTCTGCTTCCTCCACGACGACGTCGCCCTGGATCCCGGCGCCATTCGCCTGCTCGTCGAGGAGTTGTATCGGTCGAATGCCGGGATCGTTGGACCGAAGCTGGTCTTGTGGGACGACCCGGGTGTACTGCAACACGTTGGTCTCGGTGTCGATCGGTTCGGCGAGATCGACTCGATCGTCGAGGAAGGCGAAGTCGACCAGGAGCAGCACGATGCCGTTCGTGACGTCTTCGCCCTGCCCTCGGCGTGTCTCATGGTTCGTGCCGATCTGTTCAGGGCGATTGCCGGCTTCGACACCTCGATCGACTTCTACGGCGACGACGTAGACATCTGCTGGCGCGCTCACCTCGGTGGCGCACGAGTGGTGGTCGTTCCAGCAGCACGTGCCCGGCACCGCGAGGCGTTGTCAGAGCGACGCCCTGATCTCCGTCCCGCGTTGCTGCAGGCCCGTCACCGCATGCGCTCGATCGCCACGCTCACCGGGGCACGCCGGTTGCCGCTGCTCACGATCCAGCTGATTCTCGTCACGCTGTCCGAACTCGTCGTCGGAGTTCTCTCAGGCAAGCCGCGAGAGGCGTGGGCGTCGCTGCGGGCGATGGGTGGTCTCGTCCCGAGGTTGCCCGGCATCATCGTTCGACGACGCGAGGTCCGGGCACTTCGCCGAGTACCCGACGGGGAGATTGCTGGACTGCAACTGCGCGGTTCTGCTCGCGTATCGGCGTACCTGCGCAGCCGAGACATGCGGCCGTCGCGGGGCGAGAACTCGATTGAGCGACGATGGCGTCAGACTGCGGGGTCCGCGCCGATGTTTGCGTGGATCTGTGTGCTCGTGGCTGTGCTCTTCGGCAGCCGCCATCTGCTCGGTGGGATCCCCGGTTTTGGCGAGTTCCTGCAACTCCCCGCAAGCCCGCGGGCGATGCTGTCCGATTACCGGTCCGGATGGTGGGGTCACGGCTTGGGGTCCACCACCCCGGTCCCCACCGGCGTGGCCTTGACGGCATTGGCGAGCACGGTGACGTTGTTCCATATGGGTCTCCTGCACACCGTCGGGGTGCTCGGCTTGTTGCTGATCGGCTATCTCGGGATCTGGCGTCTGGCGGGCCTGTTCCCTACGGCGCGTGCCCGGATCGCGGCACTCGTCGTCTACGCCGCCGTGCCGCTGCCGTCGCAGGTCTTGTCGAGCGGCCGTTGGGGTGCGCTGGCGTGTTACGCAACAGCTCCCTGGGTGGTCCACCTGCTGCGGCGCAGCGCCGGCATCGAGTCGTTCGATGCCGATACTCACAAGGGCGACAACCGGGCCGATGAGTACCTCGCGATCCCGGCACGTCGTCGCCTGCGGACGCTGTGTCAGCTGGCACTGCTGACCGCGGTCACCTTTGCGTTCGTGCCGTCGTTCGCCTTCTTGGTCGTGGCGATGGCGGTCGTACTTGCCCTGACCACGCTCATGGCTGGGGGCTCGTGGCGATCAGCACTGGTCATGGTGTCGATCGCTGTGGCTGCAGCAGCCGTCGCGTTTCTCGCCAATCTGCCGTGGGCCGCTTCGCTGTTCGGCCGCGACGGGTGGGATCTGATCGCAGGTGTTCCAGTGCCCGTTGCCGATGGCCTTGCCGCAGGATCGAATGGCAGCCGTGCACTTGGCGTGAGCAAGTTGGTACAGTTTGGATTGGGCAACGGCCAGTTCGGCATCTTGGCCATTGCGTTGTACCTGCCCGTGCTGGTCGCGCCGCTCGTCGCCCGAAGCTGGCGACTAACGTGGGCGATTCGTTCTGCCGGCTTGGTCGTCGCGTTCGGGTGGCTCGCCGTACTCGACGATCGCGGCTTGAAGGTGCGATTGCCAGAGCCCGGAATCCTGTTGGCTCCAGTCGCCGTTGGCCTTGCGCTCTCGGCGGCGTGCATTGCCGCAGCCTTCCAAGACGACGTTCTTGCCGGCTCGTTCGGCTGGCGTCAACCGCTGGGTCTGCTCACTGCTGCGGCGATCGCCATCGGAGTGTTGCCGGGTATCACGGCGGTGAGTTCTGGCCGCTGGC
This sequence comes from Ilumatobacteraceae bacterium, assembly GCA_043742385.1. Taxonomy (GTDB): domain Bacteria; phylum Actinomycetota; class Acidimicrobiia; order Acidimicrobiales; family Ilumatobacteraceae; genus JAENVT01. The sequence continues at coordinate 15,279 of JAYTZE010000786.1, read as the reverse complement.
GAACGCCAACGCTGACTCTGACGTCGGTACTCGGGCAGTTTCCCGAGAATCCGCCGGACGGTGACTATCGAATCCTGTGGATCGGTGATCCGCGCGTCATGCCGGTTCCGGCGTGGACGTTGGAACCAGGCATCGGTTACGCCATCACCGACGACGGTCCGCTGACGCAGTACGAGGCCTGGCCCGGCCGACCATCGGAGTCCGAGGCTGAGGTCGGTGCAATCATCGAGCAACTCGCCACCGAGTCGACTCTGCGTGGCGGGCGTCTCCTGGCACCGTACGCCATTCGGTACATCGTCGTACCGGTCGCCGACGGTGCGGCCAGTACGGTCGATCTGCAGCTGCCACTCCCCAACGGTCTCGTCGATGCCCTCGATGATCAGCTCGACTTCGCCGCGCCGTTGACTCGGCCGCTGAACTTCCTCGTCTACGAGAACACAGCGTGGATTCCTACCCGCTCCCAGTTCGCCGACGCCGAGGCCACACGCCAAGCTGGGCTCGATTCGCTCGCCCGACTCGAGCTCAGGTCCTTAGCTACGCCCCTGGCAATTGGTGCCGCCGACAACGACGACGCGAACTTCGTCGTGGCACCCGGCGCCGTGACGGTGGCTACCGGCGTTGACCAGCGCTGGTCCCTGCAGGTGGGTGAGCAGTCGATCCAGGCACGGCCGGCGTTCGGCGCAACCACCGGTTACGACGTCGCCTCGGGTGGAGTGGCCACCCTTCGGTACCAAACGGATACTTCGCGAGCCTTGGCGTTGATTGGTCAGCTGCTGTTGTGGCTGGCGCTTGCTCTTGGTGTCAGCAGGTTCGACACAGCGACGGTGACGCGCTGGAGGCATCGACGCGTCGACGCCGGACCCGACGCGCCGCTTCTGTCAATCGATGCGCCGATAGCGGATTCTCTCGACGCGACGATTCTCGTCTCGATCGCGGACGAAACGGTGTGGCAGACGACGCCCGACCAAGACGCGACCGATCACGACAAGCCCGAGCAGCGCGAAGCGGGTGTCGAATGATTGCCGTACGCCGACTGCTCGCCGGCCTGATGGTGCTGGCCTCGATCGTGGGAGTCATCGCGCTGCAACGTTCGCGCCCCGTCAACAGCGTGCCCGCCGAGTTCTCACGACTCGGCAATGCCACCATGCCGTTCGTTCCGAAGGGAGAGTTTGTGACGTCGGCGTGGTTCTGTGCAGGCGTTCCCATCGGAGGCCCGCAGCTGGGAGGTTCCGCCATCGTTGCCAACCCGTCGGAAGTTACGCTCACCGGCAAGATCACGACGTTCACCGATGCTGCCGCAGTCGAAGCGGTTGCGGTTCCTTTCGAGGTGCCGAGCCGGGGCACGATGGTGTTCGATCTCGGCCAGCTCCAGCCGCAGGGCTCGTTCGTGTCCGCAATGGTCGAGATCTACGGAGGTGGCGGGTTCGTCGAGCAGCGCGCAGACAGTCCGTCAGGCAGTGCCGTCTCGCCGTGCTCCAACTCAACATCGTCGACGTGGTACTTCGCCGACGGCTACACCGTGGAAGGAAGCAAGGAACAACTGGTCGTCACCAACCCATTCCCGTCTGACGCGATCATCAGCATCAGCGAGGCGACCAGCACAGAGAATCGGCAGCCGGCGATCCTGCAGAGCCTGCAGGTGAAGGCCAATTCCATTCTTGTCATCAGTCAAGACCTGCTTGCCAAGCGTGAGTTTGTGCTCGCAGTCACGGTCGAGAGCACCCGCGGACGGGTCGTCGTCGGTCGCGCTCAGGAATACGTGACATCCGTCGGTCGAGCCGGTTTCACCATGACCCTAGGCGCACCGTCACTCGGGGATCAGTTCTACTTTGCCGATGGCGAGGTCGCACCGAACGTGATCGAGCGGTACAGCGTCTACAACGCGTCCGACACCGACGCCATCGTCAATGTGACGTTCCTCGGTCTCGATCCAGCCCTAGGTTTCGTCAATCCCGAGCCGCTCACGGTTCCAGCGGGAAAGGTGGTCTCCCTGATTGCCGACGATGTCGGCGTGCCAGCGGGCAGGCACGGCGCGGTGTTCTCGACCGAGACCGAAGGATCGATCCTCGTTGAACGGGCGATCACTCGTCAGACCGACGACACCGTTGCGACCACGGTGGTCATGGGGTCGCCACCGTCGTTTGCGTCGACCCGTTGGAGCATGGCCATCGGCACCGACTTGGCTGTCGAAAATATTCTTGTCGTGTTGAACGCAACCGGCTCGCAGGGCACGGTCACGGTGAAGACGCTCGGCGCCGGGGGAGAGGTTCCCGTGCCGGGCATGGAGGCCATCGACCTGCCGGCCGGCGGGGTGATCACGATCGGAGTCTCAGATCCCACCGCACTTGGGCATCCCCTCGTCGTCGAGTCGACCCAGCGGATCTTCGTGGAGCGGCTCCTGCCACGCGATCCCGACCTGCGTGGTCGCTCGGGCTCCTTCGCACTGCCGGGGTGAGCGGTGCCTCAAGTAGTCATTGCCGCTGCCGTGCTGGCGGTCGCCCTCGCCGTCGGAGCAGTCCTGCGGAGACGCGCAGGCGTTGATGCGCCCACGCAGCCGGTGTTCACGGCTCCGTCTCAGATCGATCGATCCGACTTTGCCGGAGTCGATTCGCCATGGCTTGTGGCGGTGTTCTCATCGGCATCCTGCATCGCCTGTGCCGATGTGGTCCGTAAGGCACAGGTGCTGGCCTGCGCCGAGGTTGCCGTCGTCGATATCGAGTACTCAGCCGCCGCGGCGCTGCACCGCAAGTATCACGTCGACGCAGTGCCGATCGCGATTGTCGCCGACCGCAGCGGGGTGGTCAGGGCCAGTTTCGTCGGTCCGATGTCGGCGACCGATCTGTGGGCTGCCGTCGCCGAAGCGCGTCACCCGGGTTCGAGCCCTGAGCCGGACCTGGGTCACTAGAGAATCGGGGCGACGAGCCAACCGGCTGCTAACGCGGGGCGTCCTCGATTGCCACCGCAATCTCGTCGTCGGCGTCCTCGGTTGCCACTGTGCTCTGGCCGAGGCTCTCGTGGACGATGCGGGCGACCTCGCCGCCATCGATGGTTTCCCGTTCCAGCAGGGCTTCGGCCACCAGGTCGAGCGCCCGGCGATGCTTGGACAGCACTTCGAATGCCCGCGCCTCCTGCTCGTGCAGAATGCGGAAGACCTCTTCGTCGATCATCTTGGCCGTGTCGTCGCTGTACTCGCGACCCTGAGTCATCAGGTCCTCGCCGAGGAAGACCTGCTGGTGCCCGCTCCAGGCCATGGGCCCGACGGCATCGCTCATGCCCCACTCGCGGACCATACGCCGGGCGATCATCGTTGCCTGCTCGAGGTCGTTGGCAGCACCGGAGTTGAGATGTCCGAAGACGATCTTCTCGGCGACGCGCCCGCCCATGGCCCGGCAGATCACGTCGTCGAAGTATTCCTTCGAGTACGTGTGTCGTTCTTCCGGAAGGCTCCAGGTGACACCAAGCGCCATGCCACGCGGCAGGATCGTGACCTTGTGCAACGGGTCGGCGTTGGGCAGCACCGTGGTGAGGATGGCGTGGCCACCTTCATGGATCGCGGTTGCCCGCTTCTCTTCGGCGCTGAGCACCAGGCTCTCCCGACGGGCACCCATCACGACTCGGTCGCGGGCGTTCTCGAAGTCGAGTCGCTCGATCTGCTTGCTGCCACGGCGCACCGCGAACAGCGCAGCCTCGTTGACGAGGTTGGCGAGGTCGGCGCCGCTCATGCCGGGCGTTGCCTTCGACATCACCTCGAGGTCGACGTCGGGGCCCATACGCTTATCGCGGCTGTGCACCTTCAAAATGGCAAGGCGCTCTTCGTTTTCGGGGAGCGGCACGACAATCGTGCGGTCGAAGCGGCCGGGACGAAGCAGGGCCGGATCGAGGATGTCGGGGCGGTTGGTTGCGGCCAGGATGACGATGCCCTCGGACGTTTCGAAGCCGTCCATTTCGGCCAATAGCTGATTGAGCGTCTGCTCGCGTTCGTCGTGACCGCCACCCAGGCCGGCCCCGCGCTTGCGGCCGATCGAATCGATCTCGTCGACGAAGATGATGGCCCTGCCCATTTTGCGGGCCTGCTGGAACAGATCGCGAACGCGGCTAGCGCCCACACCGACGAACATCTCCATGAAGTCGCTGCCGGTGACCGACAAAAAGCCCACGCCGGCCTCGCCGGCGACGGCGCGAGCGAACAGCGTCTTGCCTGTGCCTGGTGGACCGACCAGCAACATGCCCTTCGGAACCCGGGCACCGATCTCGCGGAAACGCTCGGGCATGCGCAAGAAGTCGACCACTTCGGTGATCTCCTGCTTCACACCTTCGTAGCCGGCGATGTCGGCGAACGTGGTCGACGGCTTGTCGGTCGTATACGCCTTTGCCCGGCTGCGCCCGATCGACATCACATTGCCCATCTGGCCTGCAGCGCGGCGTTGCATCCACATGAAGAACCCGATCAGCAGCACCAGGGGCAGCAAGAGGCTGGCCCAGCTGAGCAGCCAGTTGGAACTGGGCGTCTTGGCCTCGAACTCGATGCCTTTGTCTTGGAGCTCCTTGGTTTGAGCCTCGTTGGGGAAGTTGTTCGGGGCGGTGCTGGTGAACTTCTCGCCGTTGGTCAGCTCGCCATTGATGCTGTTGGTCTGGTTGTTGATGGTGAAGGTCTTGACGTCGCCCGCTTCGACGGCTGTCCAGAACGCGCTGAACGTTCGCTTCTCGGTGGTCGTCGTCGGCCATACACGTGGCAGTGCGAACGACAACATCAGGACGGCGAAAAGCACCGGGATGACCCAGCGCGGCCATCCACTACCGATCGGACGTCGACCGCCCCGCTCGGGAGGCTGTTGATCGTTCTGCAGGCCGCGACCGCCCGAGCGGCCAGGCGGCGGCGGGGGAGGCGGGGGAGGCAGGTTGCTCATTCCCATATGCTACGGGTCTGCAAGGCAATTGGTTCTGCAGCTGTGCATCCACCACCCGAGTCGGTGTGGCGAATAATTTGACCGCATGAATCGGCAGTGTTCGCGCAGCGGATGCGCGCAGGCAGCGTGCTCGACGCTCTCCTACCAGTACGGTCGGGCGATCGTCTGGCTCGACGATCTCACTGCCAGTCGCGACCCTCACGACTACGACTTGTGCGAGCGTCATACAGCCCGGCTCTCGGTGCCCAACGGATGGCGGCTAGAAGACCGGCGCAGCCGACGCGTACTGGTCTTCTCGGCGACTTCGCGGCTCGCCGGCTGAACCCGGCACACCCGGTACGCCGGTAATCTGTCGCCTCATGCCCGGCGCCCAGGTTCCTCCGACGCGTGTCGATCCCGACCAGGCCGGCATCGGCGTTGGTCAGGCCGTCGCGGTGTGGTTCGCCACCTGGCTGGCCGGCAACCTGCTGGGAGCAGCAGTGATCGGCGCCACCGGGTACGAGTCTGCATCCGAGGCGCCGGTGTGGGTGACGATGGTGTTGGCCACGGCCTTGTGGGCGCCGATGCTGGCGGGTCTGTGGGTGCTCAGCGACCGAGTCTCCAGGCCTCGGTTCGCGCGACCCAGCTTCGCCGAGGACTACGGCCTGCGATTCAAGGCCGTCGATCTCGTCGGTGTGCCCATCGGAGTGTTGTCACAACTCGTCGTGTTGCGACTGGTCTACTGGCCGCTCGAGCGCGGATGGCCGGATACCTTCAGTCGTTCGCGAGTCGAACGCAACGCCCGCGATCTGTACGATCGGGCACATGGGGGCTGGCTCATCGGTCTGGTCGCCGTTGTCGTCATCGGCGCACCGTTGGTCGAGGAATTGATGTACCGCGGGTTGTTGCAGGGCGCGGCGCTGCGACGTTTGCACGAGGCCGTGGCGGTAGTTGCGGTCGCTGCGTTCTTCGCGCTGATCCACTTTCGCTGGGTCGAGTTCCCGGGGCTCTTCGTGTTCGGACTGGTGCTCGGTGTCTGCGCGCTGCTGACCCGCAGGTTGGGAATGGGCATCATCACCCACATGGCCTTCAACGCCACCGGACTGCTCTTGGTGGCCCAGACATGAGACACGGCAGAGCCATGACATCAACAAGGGGTGACACTCCATGACCGGTCGCGGAGTGAAACAATGACGGCCGACATGACCGAGCTGATCGACGATCCGATCGTCGCCGACGACCCTTTTCCGCAGGCGGACGTTCGACCGACCCCGCCGCGACGCCCGTTGGCCGATCGGATCGTTTCGCGTGTGCTGCGCCGGCCGCGCTACTGGCTCGACACGCCGTGGACCAACGAACGAATCGCTCGCTATCTCACGGCATTGATCGTCGTTGGCGGCTCGACGTTCTCCGTGTTGAAAGTCGTGCACCTCAACCTCGTCTTCGAGAACAACACACCGACGGGGGGCGACATGGGTGCCCATGTGATGGCGCCTGCCTATCTCCGCGACCATCTGCTGCCAAATTTCCAACTCAGCGGCTGGAGCAACTACTGGTACGACGGCTTCCCCCTCTACCGGTTCTACATGGTCGTGCCCGCGCTGATGATCGTCGCCTTGAATACGGTGTTCCCGTACGGCATTGCCTTCAAGCTGGTTGCGATCCTCGGTCTCGTCACGTTGCCGGTGTGTACATGGGCGTTCGGTCGGCTGGCTCGCTTCCGGTACCCGATGCCGGAACTCATGGCGTTGGCAGCGACCATCTTCTTGTTCGACGAGAGTTTTTCGATCTATGGCGGCAACGTCAAGAGCACGATGGCGGGCGAGTTCTCGTTCTCCATCGCGCTGTCGCTTGCGATGCTCGGCCTCGGCGTTTTTGCCCGCGGCATGGAGACCGGCAAGTTCCGAAGTTGGGCGGCAATCCTGATTGCGCTGGCCATGTTGTGCCACGGCATCGTGTTGATTTTCGTCCTCCTCGGTGCGGTGTTGTTGTGGGCCGTCTGGATGGACCGCACCAGATTCATCTACGGGTTCACGGTGCTGACCGGGGCGGTGTTGATGAGCGCGTTCTGGGTCGTGCCGTTCCTCGCCAACCACGCGTACATGACCGATATGAAGTATCACGGGCGGCCCGACGGTGTCACCGATTCGTATTGGGACATGTTCTTCCCGTGGACGACGTTCCTCGACATCGTCGTCACCGGCCTCGCCGCTTTTGGCTTCGTCGCGTCCGTCGTTCGGCGTCACCTCGGCGGCGCGTGGCTGGGGATCTGTTCGCTGGCGCTGACGGCGTTTGTCTTCCTGGCCAAGGATTCGCTGCCGGTCATCGGTCTGTTGTGGAATCCCCGGTTGCTTCCGTTCCTGTACCTGCTCCGTCTGATGTTGATGATGGTCGGCATTGTCGAACTGGTCGAGGTTGTGGTGCGCGGCAGTCGCGCCCGACCCGCACGAGGCAGCATGTGGAAGCTCGGCCTGGGTACCGCCGCCACGGTCAGTGTTGTCGTGTTGGTGATGGAACTGTTCCTGTTCCAGCAGGTGCCCGGCGGGCGAACGATCAGCCAACACGGCAAGAACGTGTACTCGTGGGGCATCGGTGGCTTCAATCCGATCACGTTGTCTCCCGAGGCCAAAGACGCACAGAGTGATGGTTGGACCCGCTACAACTTCATGGGCTACGAGGGCCGCGATGCGTACGGTGAGTACAAGGCGTTGATCGATCAAATGAAGACGCTGGGCGCGGACGGCACGCACGGCTGTGGTCGGGCGATGTGGGAGAACAACGGCGACAATGGTCAGTACGGCACGACGATGGCGCTGATGTTGTTGCCGCATTGGACGGACGGCTGCATCGCCAGCATGGAGGGCCTGTTCTTCGAGGCAAGCGGCACCACTCCATACCATTTCGTCACTGCGGCGGCGATGAGCAGCAACAGCTCGAACCCGGTGCGCGAACTGCGTTACGACGACAACGACGCCGAGAAGGGTGTGCCCTACCTGCAGACCCTCGGCGTCAAGTATCTGATGGTGTTCACCGTGGAGGCGAAGGCCGAGGCCGACACGCGCGATGAATTGACCATGCTCGCCTCCGTTGGGCCGTGGAACATCTACGAGGTGGCCGACAGCGACCTCGTCGAACCGCTGGCCGTGCAACCGGTGGTGGTCGGGGATCGCAGTGGCGATCAGCGCGAACGCAATCTCGAGTTGGGCATGAGCTGGTTCCAACATCGCGACGAATGGGCTGCGATGCCTGCCAACGACGGCCCAGCTGAGTGGCAGCGGATCGACGTCGAAGTCGACTCAACGCGCAGCGATGGCCTGTCGCCGGGGGCCTCGGGTCGCAAGATCGACATCGTCCGGCCCTCCGAGGCCATCGTGCCCAAGGAGCTGCCCGCTGTCACGATCAGCGATGTGCGCCTCGGCGAGCAAGACCTGCGATTCAGTGTCGACCAGATCGGCGTGCCTGTGTTGGTGAAGATCAGCTACTTCCCGAATTGGAACGCCAGCGGCGCCGACGGTCCATATCGCATCGCCCCCAACTTGATGGTGGTCGTGCCGACATCGACCGATGTGCACCTGACCTATGGACGGTCGCAGCTCGACTACTTCGCCTATCTGCTGACGTTCATGGGGATCGGTCTGCTGATCTTCATGAGGATCCGCGGCGACGTACGTCACGCCAACGCACATCCGTTCGGCAACGAGTCGGATCCCGAGGCGTTCCAGTGGGATGAATGGGTATCGACCGCCGACGAAACGATGATGATCGACCCGACGCCGTCGGAGCAGTGGCGGCCGGAGATCGGCGATCCCCTCGACGCCGATCTCGACGCGGAGTCGCTGGTCTGGGCACCACCGACTGATCCTCCAGACGACTCAGGTCGCCCTGACGCTAGCCTCTAAGCCCGATGTCCTCGACCGACGCCCAGGTGCTGGACGCCATCGTCAAAGCCTACGATGTGCGTGGCACCGTCCCGGATCAGCTCAACACCGATGTCGCTTACGCACTCGGAGTCGGCTTTGCCCAATTTGCCCAAGCCCGGCGCGTACTGGTTGGTCGCGACATGCGCCCTTCGGGTCCGGAGCTGGTCGAGGCGTTTGTTCGAGGTGTGCTGGAACAGGGTGTCGATGTCGTCGACCTCGGTTTGGCCTCGACCGATCTCGTCTACTTCGCTGCCGGCACCCTTGACGCTCCTGGCGCGATGTTCACTGCATCGCACAATCCGGCCCAGTACAACGGCGTCAAGTTCTGCCTCAGCGGTGCACGCGCTGTCGGACAAGACACCGGGCTGGCCGAGATCAAGTCTGTTGCAGCGAGCGTGCTCGAGGGCAAGGGTCCTGTAGCAGCCTCGCGGCCTGGCTCAGCGACGACCCGCGATCTGCTCAGCGCGTTCGCCGACCACGTCGTCTCGTTCATCGACCCGGCGTCGATGCATGCCTTGCGTGTCGTCGCCGACACGGCCAATGGAATGGGTGGCCTCGTCGTGCCCGCAGTGTTCGAGCGTCTGCCGCAGATCACTCTCGAGGTCATGTACGGCGAACTCGATGGCACCTTTCCCAACCATCCAGCCGATCCATTGCAGCCGGCCAACCAACGCGATCTGCAGGCCCGAGTCGTTTCCGGGGGCTTCGACGTGGGACTCGCATTCGACGGTGACGCCGACCGAGTTTTCGTCGTCGACGAGACAGGGCGCGGGCTCAGCGGCTCGACGACGACGGCACTGCTCGCAGCGGCCGTGCTGCGCTCGCACCCCGGCGCAACGATGTTGCACAACCTGATCTGCTCCAAGGTCGTGCCCGAAGTGATCCGCGAAAATGGCGGTGTTCCGGTTCGCACCAAGGTCGGTCACTCGTTCATCAAGGAGATCATGGCCGAGACCGGCGCAGTGTTCGGTGGCGAGCACTCGGCGCACTACTACTTTCGCGACAACTTCGGGGCCGATTCGGGGCTGATCGCATCGCTGCTCGTCCTCGCCGAGATCAGTCGGGCCGACACCGTGTTGTCGGTCGTACGCAAGCCGTTCGAACGGTATTCGTCCAGCGGAGAGATCAACACCCAGGTCGGAGATCCGGTCGCCGTCATGGCCCGGATTGCCGAGGGGTTCGCCGACCAGCAACAGGATCGTCTGGACGGCTTGACTGTCGACTGCGGATCATGGTGGTTCAACCTGCGACCGTCCAACACTGAACCGCTACTGCGTCTGAATCTCGAGGCCGCGACACGTGACGATTGCGACAGCCACGTGGCCGAGGTGCTGGCCCTCGTGACGAGCGTATGACCATCGTTGCTCGGAGTATGAAAGGATTCGAATCGATGACACTCGACCCCCGGCTACTGGCAGTTCTGGCCTGCCCACAGGACAAAGGCCCGCTGTACTACCTCGGTGATGGCGACGGTCTGTACAACCCGCGTCTGCGCCGTCGGTACGTGATACGCGAGGGCATTCCGGTGATGTTGATCGACGAGGCGGTGGCCGTCGACGACGCCGAGCACGAAGCAATCATGACCCGTGTGAGCAGCGAAGGCTTGGCGCCGACGTTCGCCGCGTGACCACTACGCAGCGTTGGCCGCGTATCAATTTGGAGGCACCGTGGGCTACGCTCACACCATGAAGTCAAGGCGTCACATCGCGCGGTTGATGGCTGCGACGATTCTCATTGTCGGGGCAGGTGTCGTCACCACGCCAGGTGGTGTGTCGCTCGTCCACGCCGCAGGGCTGGCCGGTGGCGGCGAGTTCCATGCGCTGACCCCGGCCCGAATCTACGACTCCCGCCCGATATCGCCGATCAACGAACCATCGCCTGGCGCCAAGCCGTTGGCCGCCCCTGCCCCGGCGACGTTCGACATCGGACTGCTGGGTCGCGGCGGCATACCCGTCGAAGCGGCCAATGTGCTCGCCGTGGTTGTCAACATCACGGTCACCGAGCCCGGTGCCGTCGGCTACCTCGAGGCGTATGGCAAGAGTGCCCAACCCGCTGTGCGCACGTCGATCGTCAACTTCGCGCCGAACCAGACGGTGCCCAACTCGGCCATCGTCAGGCCAGGGGCGGATGGCCAGTTGACGATCGGGCTGTTCGGCCAGAGCGGCACCGCCCATGTGGTCGTCGATGTCTTCGGCTGGTTCTCGACCAGCGCTTATACGGCGACGGACGGAGCGCGGCTGATTCCGACAACACCGTCGCGCGTGCTCGACACCCGCGACGGAACCAACCGTTCACCTGTAGGACCGCTCGGACAAAAAGAATCGATGGAGTTGCAGATCCGTGGCGTCGACGGCGTCAACCCGACCTTTCCCAACGTCGTACCAGATTCGCCGAATGTCACCGGGGTGCTGCTCAACGTCGTCGGGCTCACCACCGAACCCGGCGGAACAAACACCCACCTCTCGGTGTACCCCGATCCGTTGCCGCCTGGTCAGGATCCGACGACCTCCAACCTCAACCTGAGCCCCAACATCATCAAAGCCAACCTGGTGTTCGTCCCGGTCGGCACCGACGGCAAGGTGCGTCTGTTCAACAACCAGGGCCTGACTCACGTCGTGGCAGATGTCGTCGGATACATGTTGAGTGGGCAGGATCCGCTGACCCGCGCCGGCCGCGTCGTGCCGCTGTCGTCGCCATACCGCACGTTCGACACGCGCGAGGCACAGTGGGGTGGCGTGGCCCTCGGGCCGGGTCAGGCCGAGGACTGGAGCTTCTCTGCGTTTGCCACGTCGGTGGCTATCGGTGCCGAAGCTGTCGGCAGCCAACTTGCGGTCATCGGCAACCTGACATCGGCCTCCGTCACCCGACAGTACGCATCGGTGCCCGTACAGTCATTCCTCACCGCCTACCCGGCTGACGGTGGGCGGCCGCTGTCGTCGAATCTCAACACGGCCGAAGGGCCGGCGATTCCCAACATGGCCATCCTCAAATACGGAACCGACGCCACCGTGCGGGTGTACAACCTCTTCGGGTATGCGCACTACCTGTTCGACGCCTCCGCCGTCATCATGGCCGATCTCCCCGTCTAGACTGTCTGTACCCCACGGGCTGATCTGAACGTTGCCAGCTGGCACCGGCCCGAATTCAACTTCGTACGTCCCTGTGCCAAAACTCCTGTGCCAAAACTCCTGTGGAGGGGAACTGTCATGACTTCGTCTCTCGCGGCGCGCCGCGACTACCGCGTTGCCGATCTCTCACTCGCCCCGTTCGGTCGCAAGGAGATTCACCTTGCCGAACACGAAATGCCCGGTTTGCGCGCCCTGCGCAAGGAGTTCGGGCCGTCCAAGCCTCTGCAGGGCGCCCGCATCTCCGGGTCGCTGCACATGACGATCCAGACGGCCGTGCTGATCGAGACCCTGGTCGAGCTCGGCGCCGAAGTGCGCTGGGCGAGCTGCAACATCTTCTCCACCCAGGATCACGCCGCCGCGGCGGTTGCCGTGGGCCCGGAAGGCACTGTCGAGGAGCCCAAGGGCGTGCCGGTATTTGCCTGGAAAGCTGAGACGCTGGAGGAGTACTGGTGGTGCGCCGAGCAGATGTTCACGTGGCCCGACGGGCCCAACGGCCCGCAGGGTCCCAACATGATCCTCGACGACGGTGGTGACGCCACGTTGCTTGTTCACAAGGGCGCGGAGTTCGAGAAGTCGGGCGAGGTCCCTGACCCCACCACGGCCTCGAACCCCGAGTTCGCGATCGTGCTGGGGCTGCTGCAGCGATCACTGAAGACCGATCCCAACAAGTGGACCCAGATGGCGGCGCAGATCAAGGGCGTCACCGAGGAGACCACGACAGGCGTCATGCGGCTCGGCAAGATGCACGAGCGCGGCGAGCTGCTGTTCCCGGCCATCAACGTCAACGACAGCGTCACCAAGAGCAAGTTCGACAATCTGTACGGATGCCGCCATTCACTGGTCGATGCAATCTGCCGTGCCACCGACGTCATGCTGGCCGGCAAGGTCGCAGTTGTCTGTGGGTACGGCGACGTCGGCAAGGGTTGCGCTCAGGCGTTGCAGGGCCAGGGCAGCCGGGTGATCGTCACCGAAGCCGACCCGATCAACGCCCTGCAAGCGGCGATGGAGGGATACCAGGTCACCGTCCTAGAGGACGTGGTTCAGCATGCCGACATCTTCGTGTCGGCGACCGGCAACGACCACATCATCACCGTCGACCACATGCACCAGATGAAGCACAACGCCATCGTCTGCAACATCGGCCACTTCGACAGCGAGATCGACATGGCCGGCCTGGCGCGCAGCGGCGCAACTCACGACCAGCTGAAGCCGGGCACGGACCTGTGGACGTTCCCCGACGGCCACGCGATCATCGTGCTTGCGGAGGGCCGTCTGGTCAATCTCGGCTGCGCCACCGGCCATCCGAGCTTCGTGATGAGTTGCTCGTTCAGCAACCAGGTCATCGCTCAGATCGAGCTGTTCAACAACGTCGAGCAGTATCCGCTCGGCGTGCACGTGCTGCCCAAGAAACTCGACGAGAAGGTCGCCAGACTGCACCTCGATGCGCTCGGCGTGAAGCTGACCAGGCTCACCGATGAGCAGGCCGAGTACCTCGGCGTCGAGCCGTCGGGCCCCTTCAAGCCCGACCACTACCGCTACTAGTCGGGACTGGTCGCCGCTGCGCTACGACTGTCATCGACAGTCGCGGGATCAGGATGTGCACCAGTGGGCCGATGCCTACGACGAACGCCAGGGTGCCAACGCCGATGCGTCCACCCAAGGCAATGCCACAGGCCATCACGACGGCCTCCAGTATGGTGCGGGTGACGCGGACGGAGTAGCCCCGCTGGGCGAGACCGACCATGATTCCGTCGCGCGGGCCGGTACCCAGGCCGGCACCGATGTACAGCCCAGAACCGACAGCGATCACCACGACGGCGCCCACCACGTAGGCGAGGCGCGGGATCAGCCGGTCGGTTGACGGCAGGTGGTCGCCGATCAGGTTGACAACGAGCCCGATCTCGAGCGCGTTGAGAATGGTGCCGACGCCGGGCCGTTGGCGCAACGGGATCCAGAGCAACAACAGCAGGAACCCGACGATCTCGATCACCAAACCGAGCGACAGGCCGACGTGGCTGGAAACTCCCTGGTGAAAGACATCCCACGGCGACAGGCCGAGGCGTGCCGTCACGAACATGCTGATACCCAGACCGAACAGCGCCAACCCGGCGACGCATCGAACTAGGCGTTGCGCGGGTCGATCGGGAAACAGGGCTTGCAGCACGAAGCGACCCTAGCGACGACCGTGTCACACCCTCCTGGTATTGATTGCACCATGTTGCTCTCTACACGTTGCGCTTCATGCGGCTGCCCGGGCGAAGCACTGTGCCATTGCTGCCGGTTCTCGTTGGCATCGGTCGGCCCCGTGCACAGCCCCGAGGGGATCCGCGCCGCTTTCTCGTTCGAAGGCGTGGCCCGCGAACTGGTCGTTGCGCTCAAGTTCCGCCACCGTCGCTCGGCCGCCGGCGTGCTCGCCGCGCAGATGGTTCGCCGGCTGCGGATATCAAATGTCGATGTGGTCACCTGGGCGCCGACCAGTGCCCGTCGCGTGCGGCGGCGAGGCTACGACCAGGCCGAGGTGATCGCCCGGGCTGTCGCTCACCAGCTCGGCGTGCCGTGCCGGCGGCTGCTGTACCGAACCCATGGCGCACCACAGACCGGCAAGTCACGCGCCGAGCGCCTTGTTGGTCCGGCATTTCGCGCTCGGCGGCCGCGCCGTGACCTCGCTGTCCTTGTCGTCGACGACGTGGTTACCACGGGCGCGACGCTCCGCACCGCGGCCGAGGCTTTGCGGTCGGCTGGTGTTGCGCGGGTCGAGCTGGCCGCCGCAGCCAGCACCCAGCTGGGCCATTTGGCGAGAGTTCGAAGGTTGGCAATGGTGAGTTGAACGACTGGTGTTGCCAAGGTCAGTGCCCCCTTCGCCGGTAGGCTGTGCACCCGCATGGGCATCCTCGATCGCATCCTCCGAGCTGGTGAAGGCAAGAAGTTGAAGGCCCTGGAGGGCCTGGTTCCCGACATCAACGCACAAGCCGCAGCCATGAGCGCTCTCAGCGACGAAGCGCTACGCGGCAAGACCGCCGAGTTCCGTGGTCGTATCGAGCGAGGCGAGACCCTCGACGACTTGCTGATCGAATCGTTCGCAGCGATCCGAGAGGCCGCCAGCCGAGTGATCGGGCAACGTCACTTTGATGTGCAGTTGATGGGCGGCGCGGCGCTGCACTTCGGTTGGGTCGCTGAGATGAAGACCGGTGAAGGCAAGACCTTGGTCAGCACGTTGCCTGCGTATCTGAACGGTCTCGGTGGCAAGGGTGTGCACCTGATCACCGTCAACGACTATCTGGCCCGCTTCCACGCCGAGTGGATGGGTCGAATTCACAAGTGGATGGGTCTTGATGTCGGTTTGAT
>JAYTZE010000785.1:0-2584 GCA_043742385.1 Ilumatobacteraceae bacterium | reverse complement strand
CGGTGTTGAGGGCGTTCTCCGAGGCGTAGCGGCGATAGGCTTCTTCTGCCACGGCCAGCACATCCGCGCCTGCGAAGTAGACGAGCGTGAACACTCGTCCGTCACGCCACTGCACGTCGTGGTTCTTGAGTTCGTCGAGGTGAGCGAGAATCGCCTCGGACGACATGCCTGCCTGCGGAAGAGCCATGGGGCGAACGTAGTCGCTGGGTCTACGGGGAGGAGCCTGCCGCCACGGCGAGGTCGATCACGGCTTGCAGCTCGTCGGTGTTGCTGGGCACCTTGCCGCTCACCAGCACCGCCACGGTCAGCCCATCGGGCCGGTTGAGAACCATGGAATGTGTCGACTCGATCGTGCCCGTGTGACCCCACGAGCCGTCGCCGAACAGGATCAGACCGAGGCCATAGCTCCAGCCGTTGAGCGGCGGCGGATTCTTGACGGGCACCGGGACCGGCACGCGCATGGCGTCGACGGTGGCACGATCGAGCAGATGTGGCCCAGACACATCGCTTCGCAGCGATGCAGCAAGCTTGGCGACATCGAGCGGCGTCGCCACCCAGCCGCCGGCAGGGCCGAGGGTTTCCATGTAGTTGCGCCCCGGGGACGAAGCATGTAGTGCGTCGCCGGACTCGCTGTCGAAGGTCGGGGCGAGGTGGGCTCTGATATCGAGCGGCTGCAGGACTCGCTCGCGGATAGCGGTCTCAAATATCTGACCGGTCACCGACTCCAGCAGCAGGCCAAGCAGGCAGAAGTTGGTGTTGCTGTACTGGAATGCCGTGCCGGGGTCGAACTGCAACACCTGCCCGAACGCGTTATTGGCAGCCTGCTGCCAGGTCTCGACGCCGCGGGCGAAGAAGATCCCTCTCGACACAGCGAAACCCGAAGTGTGCGACAGCAGTTGGCGCACGGTGACCGTTGCCAGTCGCGGGTCGGTGAACGGTCCCTCGACCCCGAGTTGATCGACGAAGGGCTGCTCGAGCTCGATCGATCCATCGTTCACCAGTTGCATGATCGCCACGGCGGTGAACATCTTCGACACGCTGGCAATTCGGAATCGAGTGTCGACCGTGGCGGCCCGCGACTCGAACGGGTTCTCCATTCCGAACGCCGCCGTGTGCAGCACCTCGCCATTGCGCAAGACCGCGACTCCTGTCGCGAGATCGCCAAGGTCGACGGTGGCCGCGGCGACCACTGCGTCGAACGCCTCGCTGTTGAATGATCCGCTGTTCTGTTGCACGGTCGTCGAGGTACTCGTCGAGGTCGTCGTCGTCGTCGTCGAGGAAGTCGTCGAGGTGAGCGGAGGGTCGGTGGTTGCGGTTGTCGTCGTGGTGGTGGTGGTCACCTCGACGGTCGACGTTTGACCCAGAGTGACGTCGGTGGATGTCGATGTCGATGCCTGTGTCGCCCTGGCCGCATTTTCGTCGGGCGAGCTCGGCGCGGAGGCGATGGCGATGATCGCCACGGTCACGACACCGATCACCCAGAAACGCCTCGCCATGGAATCCATTCTCGCCGCTACCTGGCTGCGATTGGCGGCATCCCGTTAATGTCGATATCCATGGCCGAGCGACCAATCATCACCATTCCCGACAGCGAACCGCCTGCGGACCTCCTCATCGAAGATCAGACGGTCGGAGACGGCGACGAGGCCGTCATCGGAAAGCGCGTCTATGTGCACTATGCCGGTGTCGCCTGGAGCAACGGCCAGGAGTTCGACGCCAGCTGGAATCGCGGCGACGTGTTCGACTTCCGCCTCGGCGCACGGGAGGTCATCGAGGGCTGGGACAAGGGTGTCGCCGGAATGCGCGTCGGTGGCCGTCGGCGACTGACTATTCCGCCGCACCTCGGCTACGGAAGCAGGGGAGCGGGCGGCGCGATCAGGGGCGGAGAGACCCTGGTCTTCGTCGTCGATCTTGTCAACGTCCGCTAGAAAACTGGAGTGACGAACTCGTCACTTACCGTGGCGGCCCTCACCGGCAGCGAACCGGGCGGCGCCTTCCAACGTCTCGCCGGAACGGATCGTGGCCAGGCCAAGTTCGGTTTCGTTGGCCAGCGCCTCGTCGAACGTGAGCCCCCACTGATCGAAGCTGCTGCGGCGATCCGAGCGCAGGCAACGCTGGGGGAGTGCGGCGATCACCGAGGCCAGCGCAATAGCGGCATCGAGTGCCGCTCCGTGGGCCACGAGCCGATTGGCCAAACCCATGCGTACGGCCTCCTCGCCTGATACTCCACGGCCCGTCAGGATCATGTCGAGTGCGTGACTGTGTCCGATCAGGCGGGGGAGTCGTACGGTGCCTCCATCGACCAACGGCACGCCCCAGCGCCGACAGTAGACCCCAAAGACAGCGTCGGTCGCTGCAACCCGCAGGTCGCACCACAGTGCAAGCTCCAGACCGCCGGCGACCGCATAGCCCTCGATGGCGGCAATCACGGGCTTGTCGAGCAGTAGGCGAGTAGGACCGAGCGGACCGTCCAAGGACATATCGATCTCCACCCGATTGCCGTTGCCCGAACCGATTTGCTTGAGGTCTGCACCGGCGCAGAACGTGCCCTCGCGCCCGTACAGCACGGCAACGTGCAATTCGG
>JAYTZE010000784.1:0-1138 GCA_043742385.1 Ilumatobacteraceae bacterium | reverse complement strand
CCGAGCGTTCGTTGGAGGCGTTGCGACGGATGCTGGTCAATCACGCCCGCGTCCGCCGCAACGCCAGCACGGTCGTGGTGCCGACGGCGGAGTTGGTGCCGGGAGACATCGTGCTGCTCGAAGCCGGCGACCGGGTGCCCGCCGATGGCCGACTGTTGGTCGCGAACAGCGTCGAGATCGACGAGGCCGTACTGACCGGCGAAAGCCGACCTGCTGCCAAGGACACCGCCCCACTCGACGCCGATGTGGTGGCGGTCGGTGACCGTTCCTGCATCGCGCACATGAACACCGTCGTCACCCGTGGGCGGCTCGAGATGGTCGTGACCGCGACCGGGATGCACACCGAGATCGGTCGGATCGCCGGGCTGCTCGGCGCGACCGAGACCGAACGCACCCCGCTGCAACGACAGTTGGACGGGTTGGCGCACAGTCTCGCCAAACTCGCCGCCGTGATCGTCGCGGCGGTGTTCGCGATCGGGTTGCTGCGTGGGCAATCGGTGAGCGACGTGATGCTGACCGCGGTCGCGTTGGCGGTCGCCGCGATCCCGGAGGGTCTGCCCGCAGTGACCGTGGTGACGTTGGCGATCGGTGTGTCGAAGATGGCGAAACGCAACGCGATCATCAAACGGCTGGCATCGGTCGAGACGCTGGGCTGCACGACGGTGATCTGCTCGGACAAGACCGGCACGCTCACTTTGAACGAGATGACCGCCGTCGAACTCGTCGTCCAACTCCGATCACACAGCGTGTCCGGCGACGGCTACTCCCCCAACGGGCAGATCGAACCGGTCCCCGGCGACGAACCCGTTGCCCTCGACGCTGCGTTGATGGCGATGGCGTTGTGCAATGACGCCACCATCACCGCTGACGGAGACGACCGGCGCCTCGTCGGCGACCCGACCGACGGAGCACTGGTCGTTCTCGCCGCCAAAGGCGGCATCGACGTCACCGGACTGCGTGCCGGTCACCCGCGCCTGGCCGAGCTGCCGTTCGACTCGGCCAACAAGTTCATGATCACCGCCCACCCGATGATCACCGTCGACGGTCGCGACGTCGTCCGCGTGTTCGTCAAGGGCGCACCGGATGTGCTCCTCGCCCGCACTGCGACCGTGATCGGCAGAAACGGCAGTAGCGACCG
>JAYTZE010000783.1:0-10276 GCA_043742385.1 Ilumatobacteraceae bacterium | reverse complement strand
TGGTCAACATCAACTCCTCGCGGAGCCGATTGCGCAGAGGTGACGCAAGGCCGTTGCCAAGCATCAACCCCACCGTCGAGGCACCGATGACTGCGCCGATCCACATGTTGCTGTAGCTGTTCTCGCGCAACCAGAAGAGCAGTTCGAAGAACAGAAACCCGATCACCGCGCGGATCAGGCTCATCGCTACGGCAGCCGAGCGCAGCGACGCATTGCGCAACTCCAGGCGTTCGGCAGGCTGTACCGAGGACGCAACCGAACCGCGCGGTAGTCGCGAAGCGGAAATGACAGCGCATCCGAACATCACGATCCCGAACATCAGCGACAGCTTCGGAGAGATCGCCGCCAGTCCTCCCGCTGGCGCAGCCGCGATTGCGCCCGTGGCTCCTGAGATCAGCCCGAGCTTGGAGTTCGCCTCGACCAACTCGGTCTTGCTGTTGACCACTGTCGGAATCAGTGAGGAGCGCGATACGCCGTAGGTCTTCTGCAGGATCATCACGCCGAACGACAACGGAAACAGCAAGAGGTCGTCGAGATGGAAGATCATCGTGGCGAACAACAGTGCCCGCCCGACTGCTGTGAGTTGGATGATCAATCGCCTGCCCCCGGGAGCCCGGTCGATGAAGGGTCCGATCAGCGGGGCGACAACAGCAAACGGGGCAAAGCTCACCAGCAGGTACAGCAGCACTTTGCTGCGCGCTGCGTCGGGACTGATCGAGAAGAACAACGACCCTGCCAGCGACACCACCATTGCCACATCACCCGCTGTCATCAGCGCGTGAGTGCGGGCCAGCCGCCGGAATGACGACACCGCCGGACCCGGCGGGGATGACGGGACTGGAGGGCGCCGGCCAGTTGACACGCTGGCATGGTAGGGCCCACCCGCACCCGTCCGAGTGCTTGGCAGCTAGGACTCCTTGGAGCGATCGAACTTGTAGCCGAGACCGCGATACGTGATGATCCTCGTCGGGTTGGTCGGATTCGGTTCGACCTTGGCTCGCAGCCGCTTGATGTGCACATCGAGAGTCTTGGTATCGCCGACGTAGTCGCTGCCCCACACCCGATCGATCAAGGTCTCCCTCGGCAGCACACGTCCGGCATTGGCCAACAGCAGATGAAGAAGCTCGAATTCCTTCAGCGGCAGCGACACATCTTCGCCGTCGATCGTGACCCGATGCTCGTCGGGATCCAGCACCACGTCGCCCACTGCCAACGAACCTGGCGACAACTCCGACCCAGTGGCAGGATCTCCAGGGGATCGGCGCAGTACGGCACGCATTCGGGCGACAACCTCGCGCATCCGGTAAGGCTTGTTGATGTAGTCGTCGGCACCGACCTCGAGACCGACGACGGTGTCGATCTCGGCACCCTTGGCCGTGACCATGATGATCGGCACGTGGCTCTTCTTACGCAGTTGACGGCAGACGTCGATGCCACTGAGTCTCGGCAGCATCACGTCGAGCAGCACGATGTCGGGCTGGACCTCGTCGAAGCACTGGAGCGCCTCGAATCCGTCGCCGACCGAGACCACGCGGAAGCCTTCGCGGCTCAAGCCGATCGTCAACGCTTCGACGAAACTGGGCTCGTCCTCGACAACGAGGACTACTGGCTGGGTCGTCATGAATCTCCCGCTGGTACGCGAATGGTGAAGACCGAACCCTCGCCCTCGCGGGAGTGGACTGTGACGTCTCCTGAGTGATTCGTCGCCACGTGGCGAACGATCGAGAGACCGAGTCCTGTGCCTCCCGTGTCGCGGCTGCGGGCTCGATCGACGCGATAGAAGCGCTCGAAGATCCGGTCGAGATCGCGCGACGGGATCCCGACCCCCGTGTCGGTCACGATGATCTCGATCCAATCGTCGTCCCGACGAGCCTCGACGACCACCTCGGATCCCTCATCGCTGTACTTGACCGCATTTTCGAGCAGGTTGGCGACCGCCGAGACCAGCTGACGATGGCTGCCCACCACGTGCAGGTCTCGCGCCACGGGGTGAACGGTGACGCTGATCGAGTGCTGTTCAGACGCATGTTGAGCCCGGTCGACGGCGTCGTCGATCACCGTTGCCACCGACACCACGTCGGTTGCTGCCGTCCCGCCAAGTTCGGTTCGTGAGAGCTCCAGTAAGTCGTCGATCGTGCGCGCTGCTCGATGCGCTTCGCCAACCATCTTGTCGGCGAGCCGTCGGATGGCAGTCACGTCGTCGACATCGATCAGCGCCTCGGCGAGCACGGCGAGCGCGCCGACCGGCGTCTTCAATTCGTGGCTGATGTTGGCTACGAAATCGGTGCGGACAGCGTCAAGGCGAGCTCGTTCGCTGACATCGTCGACGGTGACCAGGGCGCCGCCATCCTCGAGCGGGATCGCCTGGATGGCCAGCACCGTGCGCGGTGGACCGATGAATTCGACGGTCTGCCCGCTGGCGTTTCCGCGGACCGCTCGACGCACATGGCGTTCGACTGCTTCTTGCACGAGCACTGCAGCGTGGCCGTGATATGTCCGCGCGGCGATGTTCTCGACCCGTGTCTGTCCTGTCGGATCCGTCAACACGACGCCGATCGGCAGCGCGTCGAGCGCCCGCCGAAGCTGCTGAACTTCGGTCTCCAGCCGAGCCAGCAGATGCTGCGTACCGTCGACGTTTGGCTCGATAGCGGCGGGAAGTCGACGACGACGAAACGTCATCACGGCGCGAGTTCACCGTCCGGGTTACGGGCCATCCGCGGCAACTCGCCCGTGTCGTCGGTGCGTAGTCGGTAGCGCTGGGCGCCGTGATGCTCCGGCAACCATCCTGTGATCACGAACCGCACGCGCTCGCCGACGTTGACTGCGTGGTCGCCGATCCGCTCGTAGAACCGGGCGACGACGGCCAATTGCACTGCGACCTGCAGATCGATGCGGCCGGCAGCGTGGCTCTCGAAGATGGCCTGCACGAACTGCTTCTGCAGACCATCGAGGTAGGAGTCCATGTCGTCGATCGCCGCTGCCTTGGCGGCATCGTTCTCGACGAACGACTCGATGGCAGCGGTGTACAACTGTTGAGCCTGCTCGCCCATCCGCGAGATGATGCCTCGCAATTTTGGGTCGAGGTCATGGCCGTAGATGCGTCGCGCCGCCTTGCAGATGTTGCACACCAGGTCGGCGGATCGTTCGACGTCGGCAATCATCTTCAGCAGCGCGACAACCTGGCGGAGGTCACTGGCAACAGGCGCTTGCAGCGCCAGGATGCGATAGCAGTGCTCTTCGAGATCCAGCGAACGGGCATCGATCTCGTCGTCGGCTTGAATGAGGTAGTCGGCGCCTTCGAGATCGCCGTCGAGCAGCACAGCCGTCGCTCTCGGGATTGCCTCGGTGACGGAAGCGGCGAGGCGCACGAGTTCGGCGCGAGCGTCTTCGAGATCGTTGTGGAAGCCCTTACGCAATTCGTTCATCAGCCGAACCTGCCCGTGACGCATCCCTCAGCACGCCGGACACTTGGATTGCGATCATCGAGAACAACGGTAGTTGGAAATACGGAAGGCGACATCTTTCGACAACCTAGAGAGGGCAGGTGTCGCCAACCCTGAGCCGAGGTGAACCACCGGTGAACAGCGGGCTAACGGAGGGCGAATCACCGGCGCTGGCGATCACCAACCCAGTGGTAGAAGCGCTCCTGCGAATCGCCGTCCGAAAACAACTCTGGGCCGCGTCGCTGCCACGATCCTTCTGCATCCATCTCCCATCGCACGATGTCGTCGGCGAACTGGATCGAGAAGACGTGGTCGAGCCAGGCTTGATGCTTCGGGTGGGTTACCGGCACGAGTACCTCGATGCGTCGATCGAGGTTTCGTGGCATCCAGTCCGCTGAACCAATCAAGAACAGGGGACGACCTTCATCGCCGTGGGCAAAGCGAACAATCCGTGAATGTTCGAGGTAACGACCAAGAATCGACCGCACCCGGATGTTGTCGCTGATCCCAGGCACTCCTGCTCGGAGGCAACAGATACCGCGCACCGCGAGATCGATCTGCACCCCGGCGTTGCTGGCTTCGTACAACGCCTCGACCAGCTCAGGGTCACCGAGTGAGTTCATCTTGGCAGTGATCCTGCCCTCACTGCCCAAGGTGGCCTCGTGCTCGATGAGATCGACAAGCTGGCCGCGCAGGTCGCGGGGTGCAACCAGCAACGAGTAGTAGTCGTGGGCCCTGCTGTATCCGGTGAGATGGTTGAAGAGCTGTGCAACGTCGTCGCCAACTGGCGGATCGCACGTCAGGAAGCCGACGTCCTCATACAAGCGAGCGGTACGCGAGTTGTAATTGCCGGTACCGATATGGCAATACCGGCGCAGCCCATCCTCGTCGGCGCGCACGACCAGAACGCACTTGGCATGGGTCTTCAATCCGACAAAGCCATAGACCACATGCACGCCTGCACGTTCCAACGCCTTGGCCCAGGTCACATTGGTCGCCTCGTCGAATCGGGCTTTCAGCTCCACCAACACGGCCACCTGTACGCCGCGCTCGGCCGCCCGCATGAGGCTTCGGGCAATGGGGCTGTCGCCGCCGGCGCGGTACAGGGTCATCTTGATGCTCTGCACTCGGGGATCGTCGGCGGCCTGGGCGATGAAGGACTCGATGCTGCTGGCAAAGCTCTCGTACGGGTGATGAGCCATCAGCGGACGTTCGCGAATCACCGAGAAGATGCTTCGATCAGCTTCTTCAGCAGCGGCGATGCGCCCGGCCGTTACGGGTGGCCAGGGCCAGTCCTTCAAGTCTGGTCGGTCAAGTGCGTGCATCTGCCACAGGCTGGTGAGATCGAGTGGAGCGCGATGTGCGGTGACATCGGCCGGATTGAGATCGAGTTCGCGCAGCAGCAACTCGAGCATCTCGTCGCTGATCCCCGACTGCACCTCGACGCGCACGGCGCGACCGAATCGCCGGCGCCGCAATTCCATCTCGACCGCGGCCAAGAGGTCGTCGGCTTCCTCATCATCCAAGGTCAAGTCGACGTTGCGAGTGACTCGGAAGATAGCGTGCTCTTCGACCACCATCCCGACGAACAAGCTGTGCAACTGGGCGGCGATCAACTGCTCGGCCGGTAGAAAGCGCACTCCGTCGGGCAATCCGACGAGGCGGGGAAAGACAGTTGGCACCTTGACCCTGGCAAACCGCCGCTCACCGGTATCGGGATCGCTGACCATCGCCGCCAGACTGAGGGCAAGGTTGGAGATATAAGGAAACGGATGCGCAGGATCGACGGCCAGGGGCGTGAGCACCGGGAATATTCGCTGCTCGAAGACGTCGGCGAGAAACATCTTGTCGTCGTCGTCGAGGTCGTCCCAGCCGACCACGCGCACGCCTTTTTCGGCGAGCTCGGGGATCAACACGTCGAGCAACAGCTTCTCCTGCTCGATCACGAAGGCTTCGACATTGGGACCGATCGCGGCCAATTGCTGACTCGGAGTCAGTCCACCGGTTGACGATCCGGCGACTCCGGCAGCCACCTGATCCTTCAACGCGGAGATTCGAACCTGAAAGAACTCATCGAGATTCGACGAACAGATCGCCACGAACTTCAGCCGTTCGAGCAACGGGATACCAGGCTCGTGCGCCAGCGCCAGCACGCGCCGATTGAAGTCGAGCCAGCTCAGCTCCCTGTTGAGCAGCCGACCGGACATCACCGATGTGGCCGTTCAGTCGCCTTCTGGAATGCCGAGGTCCCATTCCAGGGAGATCCGCTCGCGCTCGGCGTCGCGCACGATGCGCTCGCGGTTGCGCCGAAACTGCGGATCGTCGCGGGGCAGCAGCACCAGGCGGGCCAGCACGCGCGTACGGAACTCCTCGAGCACCGTGCGGTCGCCGTAGTCGCTGTACAGCTCCCAATGCGGTGACACCGGGCCGAGGTACACGATGCGGACGTGCGCTCGCGGTGGCTCGTTGACGATGTCGGTCATGGGTTTCCTCTCTTCGCCAATGGGGCGGCCATGCGGCGAAGGGAGTGTATCGGCAGGGGTGCCTGGCTATCACGGGACTGTGGTGGTATAAAACCTGGCTTCAACGGGAACCAAATCACTTCGCCAGACGTCAATAACTAGCAAGCGAAGTGTTGCGGCCACCGGAGCCACCCTCTCGGCTTTGTCGGACGCACCACCTAGACTGCGATGCGTCGCGGTCGACGAAGGAGACACGATGCACCGTATCGAGAACCCCACCGAGGTTGACACTGTCACCGCGTGGATGTCCGAGGGCAACTGCCGCAACTATCCGCCGGCGGTGTTCTTCCCCAGCGATGGTGTCGGCGTCGATCGGGCTCGCAAGATCTGCACCGACTGCCCTGTCGCCACGCAATGCCTGGAATACGCGCTCGACGAGCGGATCGAGCACGGCGTGTGGGGCGGATGCAGCGAGCGCGAGCGCCGACGCATCCTCAAGCGTCGACGGGTCTCCAGCTAACCCTTGGTCAGCTAATGGCCCCGCGGGCAACGCGAAACGACGCCGAAGCACGTTGCCTCCGGCGTCGAATGTTGGAATGACCTGAGGACTAGCTCTTGGCGTCGTCGGCGGTCTTCTCGGACGACTTGTCGGGCGTCTTGGCGTCGTCGGCCGCTTTCTGGCCGTCGGCCAGCCCGTCTTTGAATTCCTTCTGGGCCTTGCCAAGGTTCTTCGCCAGCTTCGGCAGCTGAGCACCTCCGAAGAGCACCAAGACAACGACGAGAATCAGAATAATCTCCGGCGGATCCAAGAATGCGAACATGCGGTCACGCTACCACCGCTACACGGCGAGCGGTATGCGCCGTGCCGTTGAAAGTCAGGCGGATGTGCGGCGACCGGCCTGGGCGCGCTGGCGACGCAGACGACGACGTTCGCGCTCGGACAGCCCGCCCCAAATACCGAACTTCTCGCCGTTGACCAAGGCGTACTCGAGACAGTCGAGACGCACGACGCACCCCCGGCATACTTCCTTTGCTTCGCGAGTCGACGCGCCGCGCTCAGGGAAGAACAAGTCGGGGTCGACCCCCAAACAGTTGGCCTCGTCCTGCCAACTGCGCCCGTCTATGTCGATGTGATCCTGCATTGTGGCCTCCTGCCGTTCGGCCCCTTCTGAGAGCGCTATCACCCTCTTGTAATTACACAGACGTCATTCTTCACTATCACACATGGTTTGCGCAAGGGGGGATTTCGAAATGTCGTCTTGCAGGCACGACACACGTTTCACTGCACGTCGCCGATCGATGGTGAAATGGCAGTGGTTGCGCTCGCGCTGAGCGCGGCCGGGGCGACTACGAATCGGGGCGACTCGGCGGCCGCGTCGTTTCGTCTGCCTCGGGCGAATACAGATCCCTGCCGAGCCGGGCCAGCCACGACTCGAGCGCCTTCGTCAACCGGCGCGTATCACCCGTCGCGAAGAGGTCCATCACCAGGCCGGTGAAGGTCGCCTTGATCAGCGATGCCTGCAGCGCGGCGCGCTCTGGCTTCAGACCCTCCGAGACCAGACGCTGCTCGACGTCGTGACGCCACACTCCGATCTGGTCGGCGCGAACGTCGCCGGCGAGACCGGTGACGGTGGTCTCGAGTGTGGCGGCCTCGTAGTTGAGTCGCACGAGGGCCAGGTTCTGCGGGCTCTCGCACAACCACTTCCACCAGCGCCGATAGAGCTCGACTTGGGTGAGCTTCGCTGAGCGCTGCAACCACTTGCGCTGGACGTCGATCTGCTGATCGATTGCTCGGGCCAAGGCTGCAGTGATCAGCTCGTCCTTCGACCCGAAATGATGCATCAGCCGATTGATGCTGACCCCGAGATCCGCCGCCATCGGACGCAGCGTCGTCTGCGCCAAACCCTGCTCAGCGAGGTAGACGACGACCCGGTCGAGCAGTTCGCGTTTGAGGTGCGGGTCGGGTGTACGGGCCACGTCGACTCACCATAGTTCCGCCAATTCGGAAAGGCCCTCGTAGTCGGCCAAGTCACGGACGACGAACTTGCGGATCCTCAACGTGTCACAGGTGTCGGCAAGCGCCGGGTCACGCACAGCCTCGGTCACCGCTCGGCGCAGCTCGGCGATCAATGCGGCCGTCGACGTTCGCGACGTCACCAGCGGCAAGCATGGGACGCGCGGACCATGGCCGACGACCGCCAAGCCACGTCCATCGAGATGCGCCCACGACACAGCGTCGATCGCAGCCAAGTGGGCACGTTCGCTGCGAAGGGCCTCGATGCTGGCCGCATGCGATCCGGTCCACTCGACCGAGTCGAACCGTGCTCCGTTGGCGGCCACCCGCAGGCTGATCCAACCCGAGAGGCTGTCTGGCGAGTTGGCCGCCACAATCAGATCGGAGCGACTCAAGATGTCTGCGAGGGGCTGATCGGTCGAACTGACCAGCACCGAACGGTACGTACCGTCGACAGCACCATCGACGTCGCAGTCGAAGGTGCCCACGACATGAACGGTGGCAGCCAACGCGGTGATCAACGGCCAACCACAGGTCTGTCCCAGCAGCAGGTCGTCGCGACGACAGGCCATTTCTGGGTCCAAGTCCCAGTCCAACGCAGGCGCCTCAACCGACATGCGTGAACGAACTGCGTCCCAGAGTCGATCGTAAGCGGGTCGCAGTTGGATGAACGGGTACATCGCCAGTGAGGCGACCGTCATCGAAGGCCTCGTGCTCCAAACGGCCGGGCGCCGGGCGACAACGGGTGGTCGGGCTGGCAGAAGGGGCGCACGAAGTTGCGCCGGGCCACTTCGAGGTAGCCGCGGCTGTACAGACCAGCGCCCTGAGCGGCGAGTTCGTCGCTCTCCAGCGAGCGATGCAGTTCGGGCAGCGCATACCACGGTGTCGACGGCTCGGCGTGATGCGTGTGGTGAAGGTTGTTGTTGAGGTACAACAACGACATCACCGGGCCGGCTTTGACAACCGCCGACCTCGTGCCTTCAGCGACGGCGCAGTGCTCGACAAACGACCGAAGCAATGTGAACGATTGGCCCAGCAGGACGAACCCAACGAGGTATTCCCACGCCGGAACGCCAACGACCACGAACAGCCACCAACTCAACACCAGCGCGCCAACAAGGTGCGCCGCCCACCGGCGAGCAGTTGTCGGGCTGGACCTGATGGTGCGCACCTCGTGCCACAGGAAGCGCCCAATGCTGTGGACGGCACCGATGGTCAGGCGCCCCGCCATGGTGCGCGTGACGAGGATGTAGACCCGCTTGACGACACCCGCCGAGGACCAGTCGACGGGGCGAAGGTAGAAGGACTCGGGATCGAATTGCGGGTCGGTGAGATCGGTGTGATGGTGCAGCATGTGGCTCGACCGGTACCCGAGGTAGGGGAGCCACAGCGACAGCGGCGCAAAAGCCAGCGTGGTGTTGAGGCCGCGCCAGTCAGTGGGGTGACCGTGCAGCGCTTCGTGCTGCAGCGACATGTAGAAGCCACCGAGAAGCGCAAGGATCGCCACCTCGGCCGGCCAGGCAAGGGATTGGTGCTTGAGAACCACGACGAGCCACGCGGCATAGAATCCAGCGAACAGACCGAGTGTCATCCACTCGATCCCACCGGTTCGTTGTGCCCGCGCCACCACCGCGTATCTCCTTCCTATCCTGTTGCCTACATTGTTGTATCGGTCTGTGGCCTCAGACCTGCAATGACACTAGTAAATTTCCCACATGATAGGGTGTTCCACGATACGGGTCGATTCTGCATCGTGGAACGGCCGGTAGCGAAGACGGAGCCGACTCAATGAGTGAACAAGACGATCTCGATCTCGCCACGCTGAGCGACAGTGACCTCGTCGCCCAGATGCACGACGATCTGTACGACGGACTGGCCGACGAGATCCTCGAGGGCACCACCATTCTGCTCGACCGCGGATGGGGTCCCGACAAGGTGCTGAACGACGCACTCGTCGAAGGCATGCGAATCGTCGGCATCGACTTCCGCGATGGCATCTTGTTCGTGCCAGAGGTGCTGCTGGCGGCCAATGCAATGAAAGCGGGCATGGCCATCCTCCGCCCGCTGTTGGCCGAGACGGGCGCCGAGTCGATCGGCAAGGTTGTGGTCGGAACCGTGAAAGGCGACATCCACGACATCGGCAAGAACCTGACGGCGATGATGCTCGAGGGTGCTGGCTTCGAGGTGATCGACCTCGGCATCAACACCGATGTCGACAAGTTCCTGGCCGCGCTCGAGGAGCACCAGCCGGACATCTTGGGGATGTCGGCCCTACTGACGACGACGATGCCGTACATGAAGGTCGTGGTCGATACGTTGATCGAGAAGGGCCTGCGCGAAAAGTACCTCGTGCTCGT
>JAYTZE010000782.1:0-5162 GCA_043742385.1 Ilumatobacteraceae bacterium | reverse complement strand
ACCACGATGGTGTCGCGACGGGTGAGCAAACCCGCTGTGGCAGAGTGACGCAGCCGATCGATCTCGTCGTTGATCGACGAGTCCTTCTCGATGTAGGTGTCGCTGGACGCGATGTATGCCTCGGGCTGGTAGTAGTCGTAGTAACTGACGAAGTACTCGACGCGATTGTTGGGGAAGAACTCGCGCATCTCTTGCGTCAACTGGGCGGCGAGGGACTTGTTGGGGGCCAGGATGAGTGTGGGTCGCTGCACCTCTTGAATCGTCCAGGCGATCGTGGCGCTCTTGCCCGAACCGGTGATGCCGAGCAGCGTCTGGAAGCGATCGCCGCGTTTGATGCCCTCGGCCAGTTTGGCGATGGCCTGCGGCTGATCGCCGGAGGGTTGGTAGTCGGAGACGACCTTGAAGTCGGACACGCCCCTCAGTCTAGAGTGACGAACACCCGTTCGCCATCGTCCTGATTCTCTTCGGCGATGATCTTTGCGAGAACACGACGAGCACGTAGCGGAGCAGCGTCGATGCTCAGCATCACCGGCCGCAGCGAGTCGGGCCCTCCGGCCAGGTCGTAGGCACGTTGCTGGGCCTCGAGGATGGGACGATCCTGCTCGTCGAACGCGTACCGACGCAGCGCCGACAGTTGCTCGGCGACCTCTGCGTCGTCGGAACCGGCCGATTCGCCGTTCCGAACGGCAGCGACGTGGTAGGTGCACTTTCCCTTCGAGGACGGCGTTACGAGATGCGTGCCGATGACCGTGATGCCCTCTTCATGCTCGGCACCCGGGGGGCACACGCCGGCCTCGTGGCGCAGACAACTCGGTGCGTCCCAGCGCATGATCGACCACGTGTCGACGTCGTTGCCATCGTTGCGGAACATCAGATCGAACAGCTTCGCCGGCGCAACTCTTGACCGCGTTCGGGTCACAGTCACCGACGTGTCGGTACTGTCGATACCGATCTCGCACTCGAGTGTCGACGGGTCACCAAGCACTCCGCGGTGCAGGAACGATGCGTGGCTGAGGTCCAGCAGGTTGTCGATCACCAGTTGGTAGTCGACATCCATCGCAATCCAATCACGCTTGGAGAGCACCCCGGGGGCGCCGGGATCCAGGTACGAGAAGTCAGCGATGAGGTCATGATCGGCTTCGTCAGTCCCCATCCAGATCCACAGCATGGTGTGCCGCTCGACCACCGGATACGAGCGCACTGCCAGCGTCGCCGGGATGCGACCCGACCCGTGCGGGTTGAGTACACACGCGCCGTCGGTGCCGAATCGCAGGCCATGGTACGGACACTCGACCGATGCTGCACCATCGCATAGCTGACCCATGCTCAGCGGGATGAAACGATGCGCGCACCGATCTTCCAGCGCTACGGCCTCGCCCTGCGGGCCACGGAAGAACACGATCGGCTGCTCGCAGATCGTGCGGCTCTCCAGCGTTCCCTCCGCGAGATCCTCGGCCCACAACGCCGCATACCACAGGTTCGTCGCATAAGTCATGGGACGGAGTATGAACCTAGATTGCCTGGTCAACCACCATGACGTTCCCCCCTGGCGAACATTGATCTAGAGTGTCGGCCGATGACACTGACGTCGCCCGTCCCAACCAAGCCCGCCCTGCGCTCGGTGACGATCGCCCTCGACATTCTCGACGCGTTCTTCGCCGACGCTGAGATCGGGCTGAGTGAGCTGGCGAGAAGGGTTGGCGTGACCAAGAGCACGATGCACCGAACGTGCGGAGTGCTGGTGGATCGCGGCGCGCTGGAGAAGACACTGAGCGGCAAGTATCGGCTCGGCGTCCACCTCCTCGAGTATGGGCAACTGGTGACCACCCGTTCGGCCCTGCGGACCCAGGCCTTTCCGTTGCTCGTAGAACTTCGCAACGCGATCGGCGAGACTGTGCAACTCGGCGTCCCCTCCGGCGGCGACGTGCTCTACTTCGAACGTGTCGAAGGACTCGGCGCGCTGCGCTTCAGCATTGAAGCGGTCAGGCGATCCCCTGTCCATCGTTCCAGCGCAGGGAAGGCAATCGCCGCGTTTCGACCGGAGGTCGCCGCAGCGCGAGTCAAGGCCGGGATGAGGCCCTTTACGGGTCATACGATCGTCATCCCGCGGATGTTTTTCGAAGAGCTCGCCAGAATCCGCGAGCGCGGATACGCGATCAGTATCGACGAGAGCGAGATCGGACTGTCATCGATCGGCGTACCCATCCGCGACCAGCCCGACGGCCAGGTGATCGCCGCGATCTCGACCGCCGGCCCGACTGGGCGGTTGCTCGGCGACCACGAAACGCATCACGTGCGGTTGATGTTGAACGCCGGCAGGCAACTCACCAATGCACTCGCGGCAGGGGCGTACACACTCCCTCGCCAACGCCGTGCTGCGAACTAGTCGCGCCTACGCTCGTCGGCATGCGCGCCGCCGTACTTTGTGACGATTCCGATCAGCTCGACATTGCTGATGTGGAGCACGACGAACCCATCGGCCGCGAGATCCTCATGCGCACGGTGGCGGCCGGCCTGTGCCACAGCGACTATCACTACCTCGACGGCACGCTGTACCGTCCCCGCCCGGTCATTCTCGGCCACGAGGGCGCCGGTGTCGTCGAAGCTGTTGGTCCCGATGTGCGCGACATTCAGGTCGGTGATCATGTGGTGACCTGCCTGGTGATGGGATGCGGTGAGTGCATTCGCTGTGTGGTGGGCGAGCCAACATCATGTCTGCAGCCGCAGGTGACCAAGCGACCGTCCGGCCACAAGCCACGGTTGACGCTCGACGGAGTCAACGTCGGACAGATGGCCAACGTCGGCTCGTTGGCCGACCACATCCTGCTCGACGAACGCGCTGTCACGACCGTCAACACCGACATCCCCATGGAGCTCGCTTGCATCCTCGGCTGCGCCGTCGTCACCGGCCTGGGTGCTGCCCTCAACACCGCCAATGTGCAACCGGGCGAATCGGTTGCCGTGATCGGCTGTGGCGGCGTCGGTCTCAACGTCATCCAAGGAGCTCGGCTGGCCGGAGCGGGTCACATCATCGCCATCGATGCCAACGCGGCCAAGCTCGAGCGGGCCCGGCAACTCGGCGCGACTGACACGATCGATGCCTCATCCGTCGACCCGATCGCCGCAGTGCGAGACATCACCGGCCCCGGCGCCGACCATGTCTTCGAAGTCGTCGGTCGTCCGGCGTTGGTCCGTCAGGCCTTCGAGATGGCCGCACCTGGCCGCGCCGCCTACCTGGTGGGTATCCAGTCCGACGATGCCGAGCTGTCGCTGCCCGTCACGGGTTTCCGGCGCGGCAAGAAGATGGTGGGCGTGTTCATGGGCGACACAAATCCACGCGTCGACATTCCTCGGTACGCCGACCTGTGGCGATCTGGCCAACTCGATCTCGGTGGCATGATCTCGCACACCCTGCCGCTCGAAGACGTCAATCGTGGATTCGCCATGATGATCTCAGGCGAGTCTGCTCGCACCGTCATCAAGTTCTAGCCCGACCAGTAGCAAGGGAGCCTTATGGCAGATACCGACGTGATACCGATGAACGTGCTGTGTCTCAGTGCAGCCCAACGGGTGGCCGAAGCGGCAGTCTCCGCAGCACGATCACACGGCGTTGCCGCATGCATCGCTGTCAGCGATCCATCGGGCGAACCCATTGTCACACTACGGATGGATGGCGCCCCGAGGCTGTCGGCCGAGATCGCTCGCAACAAGGCGTACACCGTCGCCTCGTTCAACGGACTGCCGACTCACGTGTGGTGGCAGGCAATCGCGGAGGATCCGGCACTGGTGCACGGCCTCACTCACACGCCTCGGCTCGTTGTCTTCGGCGGCGGAGTTCCAGTGCGAATCGATGGTGCACTCGTCGGCGCCGTTGGCGTCTCCGGCGGCTCTTCCGAGCAGGATCGAGTGATCGCCGAGGCCGGCGCCCAGACCGTAGGAGACTCGTGACAACTCATCTTCGGCAGGTCTGGGACCGCGGCGAAACGGCCCTCGGTGCCTTCCTGTTTTTCCGCGAGCCGTTGATCGCCGAGGCAGCAGCGTTGGCCGGCTACGACTACGTCTGCGTCGACATGCAGCACGGCCTGCAGAGCTTCGAGCACACGGTAACCATGCTCTACGCGATGGCGCGCACCGAGACGACACCCATCGTGCGCGTGCCATGGAACGAGCCGAGCATCATCGGCAGGGTGCTCGACGCCGGGGCGTACGGAGTGATCGTGCCCATGGTCAATACCGCAGACGAAGCGCGCGCGGCGGTTTCAGCGTGCCGGTACGCGCCGGTCGGTAGTCGCAGCATGGGCCCTGTCGGGGTTTCGGCGCGGGCCGGACGCGAGGGTTACTTCTCGACGGCAAATGACAAGGTGCTCTGCATCCCGATGATCGAGACGAAACAGGCTGTCGAGAACGTCGACGAGATCGCCGCTGTGCCGGGGATCGATGCGTTGTACATCGGCCCGGCCGACCTGTCGATCACCTACGGGTTGGCGCCAAAGCCCGATCAGGATGACGTCGAGTGGAACGAGGCGATCGAACGAGTGAAGGTCGCGTGCGAACGGAATGACGTGATCCCGGCTATCCATGCCGAGGCCGGGCTCGCCGAGAAGCGACGCTCTGCGGGCTGGCGGATGATCACCGTCGGCTTCGACCTCGGCAACGTGATGATTGGCCTTCGCACCCAGCTCAAGGAAGCCCGCGGCAACTGAGCCGCTGGGCGCGATTTCGGTACTGTCACTTCTCACACCGCACCCGACCAGGCTTTATGGGCGCAATTTCGGTACCAGCAGTACCGGTTTCGCGCCCAACGGGGCTCGCGCGTCGCCTCGGCCTAGACGCGATCGAGGACGATGTCGAAGTTCGTCTCCAGTTCGCCGGTGTCGTCGGGCTTGAACTCGCGGATCAGGCTTCGCTGCACGCCGAACACCGCGTCGCCATCGAGGAAGTCGCTCTCCACGTCGAACACATGCGTGATGAGATCCTTGTAGTCGGGGTGACGTGCCCAGATGTGCAGGTGGCCGGGACGCCACCAGTTGCGGCCGTTCTTCTTCAGCAGATCGCCGGCAGGCCCATCGCTGGGGATGGGATAAGGAACCGGGCGGATGCTGCGGATCTCGTACGTTCCGTCGGCCTGCGATTTGTAGATGCCACGAAGGTTGTCGGGGCTC
>JAYTZE010000781.1:0-1142 GCA_043742385.1 Ilumatobacteraceae bacterium | reverse complement strand
CTGCTTCCAGCACGATCGGTAGCAACGATGCGTCACTGGTGGAGTTGAGGAACAGCTGCGTGTTGCTGAGAACGTAGCGAACCGCCCTGCCGATTGCTGCCGGGTCGGTCAGCGGTTCGTACCAGCTGAACTTGCCCTCACGGCTGCCGGCCCAACGACCGCGGGCGATGGACTTGATGGTCTGCACAGCAACGTTACGCTCGGCGCAGAGTTCGACGAGTGCCTCGAGGTCGGCGCGGTAGTCGGGGCGTTCGAGCAACACGAAGTTGTATGGCAGCAACACCGAGTCGAAGTCGAAGGCCTGCAAGCTGCGCAGGTGCATCGCCGGAATTCGCAGGCCATGACCGGTGACACCGATGAATCTGCACAACCCTTCGTCGCGCGCTGCAGCCATGGCTTCGACCACGCCCCCTGGAGCGAACGCTGTCTCCCATTCGTCGGGCTCGACGAGGTTGTGTAGTTGGATGAGGTCGACATGGTCGACGCCCATTCGGGTCAGCGACTCTTCCAATTCAGTCCGGGCGGCGGGGCCTGACCGTTCGCCGGTCTTGGTCGCCAGAAACGCCCGGTGCCGATTGCCGGCCAGCCACGGTGCAAGTCGCAGTTCGCTGTCGCCGTAGCTACGGGCCGTGTCGATGTGGTTGACACCGTGAGAGTCGAGCAACGTCATGGTGGCGTCTGCGTTGTCCTGGCCCATGCCGCCAAGGGCCGCAGCACCGAAGATCACGCGTGTCGAATGGTGGCCGGTGCGACCGAATGGTTGTGTGAGCAGCATCCCCGAAGAGTACCTACTCAATGAGGTAGCGATCGCGCAGGATTCGCTTCAGGATCTTGCCGGGTCCCGACTTCGGTAGCGGCTCGATAGAGATGTCGATCGCCTTGGGCACCTTGTAGCCGGCAATCAGTGCGCGGCAATGATCCCGAAGTTCATCGACGCTCACCGTCATGCCGGGATGCGGCACCACGATCGCGTGCACGGCCTCACCCCATCGGTCATCGGGTACTCCGAACACTGCGGCCTCGGCAACCGCCGCATGCCGATACAGCACATCTTCGACCTCGACCGAATAGACATTCTCGCCGCCACTCACGATCATGTCCTTGGCCCGGTCGACCACGAACAGATAGTTGCGGTCGTTGAG
>JAYTZE010000780.1:0-2593 GCA_043742385.1 Ilumatobacteraceae bacterium | reverse complement strand
CTGTGCCACCGACGGAGCCGTCGGTTGCACCGGTCGTGATCGAGTTCACTGCCAAGCTCGGCGCCGACGGTCTGGCCAAGACGCCGATGAAGCAAGGCTTCTATGGAACGTCGCAGCCGGGTTCGTCGATCCGCGTTGCGTCGCACTACGGCGTCTCGGAAGTGACGGCCAACGCCACGGGCAAGTGGGAGACAACACTGAAGATGGTCGAGGTGCCGCCCGGCACGTCGGTGTTGGTCCAGATCACGTCAAGCGCCAGTGACAAGGTCCGCGAGTTCTGGCTGTTGCGGCCCGACGCGCCCCCTCCGACAACGATCGAGTTCACCGCCAACCTCGGCGCCGACGGGCTGGCGAACACGCCAATGACCCAGGGTTTCTACGGCACCGCCCAACCTGGTTCGGCAATTCGGATCGGCTCCGATTGGGGTGTCGCCGAAACAGTCGCCGGCCCGAACGGCAACTGGGACGCAACCCTGGTGATGCCCGAGGTGCCACCGGGCACCAAGGTGGGTGTGCGGATCACGTCCAGTACCACCGACAAGGTCCGCGAGTTCGCCCTGCAGCGGCCCGGCACTCCTGCACCAATCGAGATCGACTTCACGGCCAACGCTGCGTTGACGACCACCGACGCCACCCCGCCGGTCAACGAGTACTGGGGTACGTCAACGACTGGAGCGGTGATCTCCATCACGTCGGACTACGGCAGCAAGCAGGTGGAGTCGAACGCCGAAGGCAACTGGTCGGCTCGCCTCGAGTTCCCCGATGCTCCGGTCGGTAGTACGTTCAACGTGCACATCACCAGTACCAAGGGCACAGCTGTCTACGACTTCCCCCTCACCCGAGTCGGTCCCGGCTGACTCGTTTCACCGGGTGCCAATGATGGTCGGGCGCGATTTCGGGAGATGGGTTGCATCTCCCGCACCCGTCCGGGCTTTGTGGGCGAGAAACTGGGACGGGCAGTACCAGTACCGCGCCCAACGGATGGTTGAGGTCCGGTTGGCGGTTCCGCGGAACTAGGTGAGATCGGCGAGGACGCGTCGCCAGGTCTGCATCATCGTGTCGCCGCCGTGGCCCTCGCGGTCGACCACGATGAGGTGGCTGCCAGGCCAGGCTTGACTGATGCGCCAAGGCGCATCAAGTGGACTGCTGATATCGAGCCGCCCGTGGATCAACCAGCCTGGGATACCGGCCAGCCGGTCGGCATTGCGGACGATCTCATCCGGTTCGAGCCAGGAGTCATGGCGCCAGCAGTGCGTCACCTGCCGAGCGAACCCGAGCCGGAATCTGGCGTCGAGGTAGCGGGGGTTCGGCACCGCCCCAGGCACGGTGGCGACATGGGCGTCCTCCCACCGACACCATGCCGTCGCCGCAGCGTGATGCACAGCGGGATCGGGGTCCATCAGCAACCGGTTGTACGCATCGACGAGGCGGAGGTCGCCAGGCCCGTCGGAGACGTGGTCGCGGAACTCGTCCCACTCGGCAGGGAAGAACCGTCCGGCGTGGACCGTCAACCAATCGACGTCCGCACGTGTCCCAGTGCTGACTGCGCCAGCCACGACCGCGATCACGCGCTCGGGGTGCCGCTCGGCGTAGGTGAGGGCCAGGATCGAACCCCACGAGAGACCGAACACGATCCATCGAGCGATACCGAGGTGTTCCCGGAGTTGTTCGATGTCGTGCACGTGGTGGTCCATGTCGATCGA
This sequence comes from Ilumatobacteraceae bacterium, assembly GCA_043742385.1. GTDB lineage: Bacteria > Actinomycetota > Acidimicrobiia > Acidimicrobiales > Ilumatobacteraceae > JAENVT01. The sequence continues at coordinate 890 of JAYTZE010000780.1, read as the reverse complement.
GTCCCAGTGCACGCCATCGTAAGCGGCGTCTGGCGTACTGCGACCCGCGGCGCGTTGGTCGAACAGCACCGCCCGATGACGTAGTGGGTCGAAGTTTGCACGGGCTCCGGGCGAGCATCCTGACCCGGGTCCGCCGTGCAGGTACACGATTGGAACGCCGTCACCGATTCCGACCTGCTCGTAGAACAGCACGTGGCCGCCACCGACGTCGAGCCGCCCCGTGTCGAACGGTTCCGGGACCTCAGCAGACATACAGCGAGTCTGCCTCGCCGGCGACACGCGGCACAACGAAGCTTTCGCCGGCATGTCACCCAGGCAGGCGGCCTCAACGTCTGTCTGGGTGTGATCAACAGAGTTGTGACTTCGCTGGTGTTGCTCGTCTCGCTCGCGCTGGCTGTTGCGTGCAGCGAAAGTTCGGTGACGAGCGGAGCCCAACCGGTGATCTTCGACTACAGCCCGACGGTGTCGGATGTGGGCGCGCTCCTGTATCTCTCGTCGCATCCAAACGTCGATCTGCTGGCAGTCACCTTGCCCGGCACCGGCGAGTCGGACTGCGAGCCCGGCGTTCGCACAACCCGTTTCGTGCTCGAGCTGGCCGGCCGGCCCGATGTGCCGGTCGGATGCGGTCGCGACAAGCCCCTCGAGGGCTATCGGGATTGGCCGACGGCGTGGCGAGCCGAGGCCAACGCAATCGTCGAGGAGGTCGACAGCGAGTTTCCCGAGCAATCCGTGGTCGATGCAGAACAGCTTCTCGCCGAGAGCTTGGAGTCCGCCACGGCGCCCGTGACGGTGGTCGCTGTCGGGCCGCTGACCAATCTCGGCGCCGTGCTGAGCGCTCGGCCCGAGCTCGCCGAGAAGATCGCGCGGGTCGTCGTGATGGGCGGCGCGCT
>JAYTZE010000779.1:0-1143 GCA_043742385.1 Ilumatobacteraceae bacterium | reverse complement strand
GCGCGCAGCACCGTGCGTTCGATCCAGCCGCGCGTGGTCTCGACGCCGAGGTAGGCGCGCACTTCCTGGAACGTGACTTCGATGGACCAGCGACTAGTGAAGGTCTCGATGACCTGTCGCGCGGTTTGGCTGACATCGGTGGTGAAGAAGTATTCGTCGCGGTGCGTCCCGGTCAGGTCATGCACGAAGACCCACAGCACCTCGGCCAGTCCTTCGCCCGATTTGTACCAGTGGCCGGTGCCGGTCACGACTTCGACGCGGCGCGATCGGCCGCCGTACCAGTTCACGGTCAGCTTCTTCCGCTTCTGGGTTTTCTGGACGACCTCTTGCGGGCTGGGCAACTTCTTTCCCTTGACGCGCGGCCGGCCCTTGGCGTGCTTCTTCGGTCGTGGCGGCGGAGCGTACAACGCGGCGTCGGCAGAGAAGCGGCTGACCAACGTCAGCCGCTTGTGATGGCGTCGCGCGAACCGCGTCAGCAGGTGATTGGCATAGCCGCCGTCCCCCGCAAACACGAACTGTCGTGCGGGAAACCAGCGCAGCAGCACGCACAGCAGTTGCCGCATCAGGTCGCTGGGTGTCTTGTGTCGTCGACCGGCCGCGCGGTTGTCCTTCTCATTTCGGTAGAGCGCGACCAGCACCGGCAGCGCCCACGGACGCGCGATGCCGGGCAGCTTCACGAGGATCGCCAGCACCACCCACTTGTGTCCCCACAGATGCGCGACAAACGAATGCGACGACCGTTTCGCGTCGCGATGACGTCCCTTGCCGAAGACCTTTCGACCAGGATGCTCGGTCACTGTCTCGTCGCCCGCCAGAAAGACGACGCCGCGCGGCAGGAACGTGTCGAGAATGCACACCACCAGCGGTCGAGCCAGATTCCACATCGACCAGCGCCGCATCGACAGCACTCGGTGATACGACGAAGGATCGGCGTCCGCCAACTCTCCCACGACACGCACGACATGACTGACCGTGCGCCGCCCCGTCGTCAACACCGCCCCCAACAACAGCGTGACGAACTTAGAAAACACGGTCTCACCAAACCCCGCCGACCACGCGGAGAAGACGACCTGCAATGACTCCGGTACAGTCTCCACGGAAGCCTCCTTGCTCGGGTGAACTGTGGCTGTGATAACCGAAGTT
>JAYTZE010000778.1:0-5177 GCA_043742385.1 Ilumatobacteraceae bacterium | reverse complement strand
GTGGGTGCGACCGTCGTGGTGGTGGCCTCGGTGGTCGTCGTGGCGTCGGGGTTGGCGTAGTTGAACGACGGCAGGCTGTCGCGCCGGGTGTAGTGCTCGGGCTCCTTGCCGTCCTGACCCCACACGTACACCAGATCACCCTTGTCGACCATCGATGGGAACACCTTGGCGATCGTCTGGTTCAACCGCACGCATCCGTGGGACGCTGGCGCCAATGGCACGTTGTCGGCGCCGTGCACGGCGATCCCATAGTTGAAGTAGACGGGATTCATCATCCCGCCGAGGGGACTGAGACGCTTGCCCTCGTAACGGCGGGTGAACCGGAACACCCCGCCAGGTGTCTTGGCATCGGCACACTCTTGCTTGGTCACCGGTTCTACGAGCGGCTCGCCGTTGGGACCGGTGTCGTACGTCACTGTTTCGCACCACTTCTTCGGCGTGCCATCGGGATTCTGCTCGCCTGTGGAGATGTGGGCGATCATCTGCGGAACATCGCTAGCGAACACGATCAAGACCTGTTCGGGCACGTAGATCTCGACGTGCGTGGAGCCAGCCCCTGTCGGGCGGCGCGGCGGGATCGTGATGCGATCCTGCATGACCTGCCACATCTCGTTGCTCACGCGGCCCTTTGCATCGGACCGTGGAGTCTTCAGGACCAACTTCTCGTACGCCCACACCGCCTGCTGAGTACCCGACCCGAAGATACCGTCGATCGGGCCAGGCGAGAAACCGAGATCGGTCAGGCGTTGCTGCACTTTCCTCACATCGTCGCCGGCATTGCCCTTGGCGATGGTCTGGGCGATGTTGGTCTTGACGATCGCCGGATCGGTGTTGACCACGATCGGCAGCGTCGTGATGCCCGCCGATGTCGTTACCGCAGCCCCGGCGACGGTGGTCGGCACGGTGGCATCGGCGCTGGTGGCGCCACCGCGGCCTGACAGCCCGGCGATGATGACGACGGCCAGCACCCCTGCACCAGCGACTGTCGGCATCCAGCGGCCAATCGGCGCGGGCGCGTTGGCACGACGGCGGCGCGGCTGTGGCTTGGACGGTCTACGGGCATTCAAAACAAACAAACTCCGGCTGGGGGCGTCGGCGCCAATCTATCAGCCACCCTGTCGGGACCCGGTCAGGTAAAGGGCCGCACGACCGGTTGTAGGTCACGCAGTTCCCGGCGCAATTGCACCATTTCGCTCAGGATCTTGCGGATGACGCTGCCCGATGCCAGGGTGCTTTCACCCCTGGTTCGCGGGAAGTAGTCGACGCCGAACTGGATGACGTTGAAGCCAAGTTTGTTGGCACGGATGATCAACTCGGCATCGACGAACGAACCCTCGCTGCGCAACGTGATGTGATCGAAGATCGAGCCGCGGCACAACTTGAACGCAAAGTTGATGTCGCGCATGCGCACACCGAACAGCCGCCGGATCAAGAAGTTGTAGAAGAACGTGTAGACGGTACGCAGGGAACCCTCGCCGGTGCGGTCGAACCGGAACGCGCTGACAATGTCGGCGTCGTAGTAGCGCATGAGACGAATGGCCCTCGATACTTCGGCCATGTCGAACGGCAGATCGGCATCGCTGTACAGCACGACGTCACCCGCGGCGGCGGCGAAACCGGTCTTCATCGAGCCACCGAGTTTGCGATTGACGGGATGATGAACGACACGGATGCGAGAATCTGCGGCAGCCATTTCGTCAGCAAGCTTGCCGGTGTGATCCGTCGAGGCATCGTCGACGATGATCAGTTCGTAGTCGAGGATCTCGTTGCGATCCATCAACGAACGACACTCGATCGTTGCCGTCTCGATGGCGCGGTCGATGTAGGCCTCTTCGTTCCACATCGGGAAGAAGACGCTCAATTTGGTGAAAGGAGTCGCCCGCTCGGCTGCCATCGCCGCAAGGGTAGCGGGCGCACCTCCAGCTCACCTGTCGCCCGATATGGTGCGACCAATGGATCAGGGCTCATCAACGCAGGCTCAGCCAATGTCGCCACCGCTGGGTCCAGCTTCAGCACCGCCGCCCCCGCCGCCAGGTCGGGCAGTTCCGCCGCCCCCACTTCCGGCACCGCCGTGGATCGAGCCTCCACTTCGTCGCGTCGGGCAGCTCAGCCCGGGCTGGCGCTTGGCATTTGGACTCGGTTGGGCCGCGATCATCGTCGGGCAGGCGGCGGTGTGGGAGTCGTCTCGGGTGATCGGGCTGTCGACATGGTGGCTCGGCGCCGACTCGCAGCCGAATCTCATTTTCGTGCAACTACTGCCGTTCTACGGGCCAATTCTGGTAGCGGTCGCAGCGATCTCGAACTGGCGATACGCGCCGTACATCGGCATCGTGGTTGCGCTTGCCGGCGCGGCGATCGGTGCAGGCGATTTCGGCAGGGTGCAATGGATCGCAACGGTCGAAATGGTGCTCGCTGGCGCGGCGCTGTGCATCAGCGCCGCATCGATCGTCGGCATGTACCGGCCCGCGCTCGCCGCTGATCCAAACCCGAGCTAGGCCAAATCCCTAGGACAGTCGACGGTCCTTTTCGACCACCACGACGCCGCGATCGCTCACGACGAACTCTTCGCGGTCGGCCTCGGCATCGTGACCGATCGAGCGGCCTGCCGGGATGTCGACGTTCTTGTCGATGACGCAGCGATGCAGCCTGGCCCCCGGCCCGACACGTACGCCAGGGAACAGGATCGACTCACTGACCACTGCCGAGGCGTCGACGTATGTCTCGGGCCCCAGGATCGAGCGCTCGACGGTCCCGCCCGACACGATCGAACCGGCGCACAGCAAGCTGTTGTCGATGACAGGTCGCTCGCCCCCCGGACCGTGATCGATCTTGGCCGGCGGCAACGGCAACTGCAGGCTGTAGACCGGCCATTCGCGGTTGTAGAGGCTGAATGGTGGCACCGGAGCGATGAGGTCCATGTTGGCCTCGTAGTACGCGTCGAGGCTCCCGACGTCGCGCCAGTAACCGCGCTCGTGCTCGGCCTGTCCGGGGATGTTGTTGGTCGAGAAGTCGTACATGTGCGACACGCCAGCACGGGTGAGCATGGGGATGACGTCGCCGCCGATGTCGGTGGCGATGTCGTCGGTGCCGGTCGGGCTGACCACGTCGATCAGCGTTTGGGTGTCGAAGACGTAGTTGCCCATCGAGGCGAGCACACGCGAGGTGTCACCTGGCATGGTCGGCGGATCAGTGGGCTTCTCGTGGAAGGCGATGATCTTGCCGGTGGCCGACGCTTCGATGATGCCGAACTGCGATCCCTCTGCCACGGGAACCGGAATCGCGGCAACGGTGACACCGGCGCCAACCGCCTGGTGATGCTCGACCATCTGACGCGGATCCATGTGGTAGATGTGATCAGCGCCGAACACGCAGACGATGTCGGGCCGTTCGTCGCTGATGAGGTTGAGGTTCTGATAGATCGCATCGGCTGATCCGCTGAACCATTGCGGGCCTCGACGCATCTGCGCCGGCACCGGCGTGACGTAGTTGCCGAGCAGCGTCGAGAATCGCCAGGTCTGGCTGATGTGACGGTCGAGGCTGTGGCTCTTGTACTGCGTCAGCACGACGATCTTCAGGTACCGGGCGTTAGCGAAGTTCGACAGCACGAAATCGATGATTCGATACGTGCCGCCGAACGGCACGGCCGGCTTGGCGCGGTCGGCAGTCAGCGGCGCCAAACGCCTGCCTTCCCCACCCGCCAACACCACCACGAGGACCTTGGGTTCAGCCATGATGCGGCACGTTAGACCCTTCCCGGCGCCGGCTCGGCGAGCAGGCGTCGATACCAGTCGATGTGCGCTGCGGCCGGACGCTTCCACGACCAGTCGATCGCCATTCCACGCCGCTGCATCGCCGCTCGGCGACGTGGTTGCGAATAGGCCTTGACCATTCTGTGCAAACCGTCCATCAACGCTACCGAGCTGGCGTCGGGTACCACAATGCCGGTGCCACGACTGGGCACATCGTCGACATCGACGACGGTGTCGTGCAATCCACCGACGTCGGTGACCAGTGGCAGGGTGCCGTAGCGCATCGACTGCATCTGCGCAAGCCCACACGGTTCGAACCGGCTCGGCATCGTGAACACATCTGCACCGGCGAACAGTTGGTGGGCCAGTGCCTCGTCATAACCACGTACGAAAGCGACCTGGTTCGGGTGTACGGCAGTCGCGGCGGACAGCGCATCGGCCAAACCCTGTTCGCCATCGCCGAGCACGATCAGCGCGGCGCCGAGATGCTTCAGGAAGGGCGTGAGCGGCAACAGCAGGTCGACGCCTTTCTGATCGGCGAGTCGCGTGACCATCGTCAGCAACGGTCCCCCGCCGTCGGTCAGACCGTAGCGTGCAAAGAGTTCGGCGCGCAGCCCTGCCTTTGCACCGACACCGGCCGACGAATAGTTGGTCGACAGGTGCCGGTCGGTCTGGGGATCCCACTCGTCGGCGTCGATGCCGTTGAGAATGCCGACCAGTCGATCACCCCGGTCCCGCAGTGGTTCATCGAGACCGAACCCGCCGTGCTGCGTCGTGATCTCGGCGGCATAGTTCGGGCTGACGGCGACGACCACATCGGCAAGTCGAATACCGCCGAGCAGCGGGTTGCAATCCCCCCACTGTTCGAAGGCTGTTGCGTGATGCGGCAGGGTCTTCAACCAACCCGGGTTGGTGCGCCCCTGATAGCCGAGCGTGTGGATGGTCAACATCGTCGGTGGCAGCTTCGCCAGGTGTGCCAAGGCGGCGCACGTGTGCCAATCGTTGAGATGCAAGACATCCGGCGCGGCCGTCTTCGTCAGCGCCGCAACCGCCGCCGAGAACGCCATGAAGCGGCGATCGTTGTCGGGCCATCCATGACCGTCGGGCTGCAGGTAGGGATGGCTCTTGACGATGCCGAATGCATCGATCAGGGTGATTGTGCCGATGTCGGCCAAGCTGCCAGTGCGAGCCGTGGCGGGGCCTGCCCAATCGGGCACGTCGAGTTTGACGACGGTCTCCCGTTGAAGCTTGGTGGCGAAGTAGTCGGGAATGACCACCTGCACGTCGACACCCTGGCGACGCAGTTCGGCGACGAGGCCCGCCGCAGCCGCGGCGAGCCCGCCGACCCTGGCCAGCGGAGCAAACTCGGCCGAGGCGAACATCACCTTCACGACCGCAGCGTAAACCACCACCGGAGTGTTTCAGGAA
>JAYTZE010000777.1:0-1143 GCA_043742385.1 Ilumatobacteraceae bacterium | reverse complement strand
CGTTGAGTTGCACGGCAACTGCGTCGAGGTGCTCCTGAGTGAAGTGCCGCAGGCTCGTGCCCTTCGGGAAATACTGGCGGAGCAGCCCGTTCGTGTTCTCGTTCGAGCCTCGCTGCCACGGGCTGTGCGGATCACAGAAGAACACGTCGATCCCGGTGTCGATCGTGAAGAGCTGGTGTTGAACCATCTCGCGGCCCTGATCCCAGGTCAGTGATCGCCACAGATGATCCGGCAACGTCGCGACTCGTTCCAGCAGCGCTTGTCGGACCGTCTCGGCGCGTTGATCAGCAACGCGGGCAAGCATCACGTATCGCGTGGACCGCTCGACCAACGTCGCGATCGCGCTCTTGTTGTCCTTGCCGATGATGAGGTCACCTTCCCAATGGCCCGGCACCGCGCGGTCGTTGACCTCGGCTGGCCGCTCCGAGATCATCACCATGTTCGGAATGGTTCCCCGCCGCTCTACCCGCCCTCGCGGACGACGTTGCGCCCGACCCGAACGCAGACACCGCGCCAGCTCCCGGCGGAGTTCACCCCGACCCTGGACATAAATCGACTTGTAGATCGTCTCGTGCGACACCCACATCTCCGGCCGGTCCACGAACTCGGCCCGCAGCCTCCTCTGGATCTGCTTCGGTGACCACCACCGCTCCAGATCCACGATCACCCGTTGGCAGAGCTCACTGTTCGCCACCAGCTTCGTTGGTTTCGGACGACGCACACACTCCGCCGCCCGCCGATGCGCCGCGATCGGCCGATACCCATCACGGCCACCATTCGCACGGACTTCCCGACACACCGTCGACGGTGCCCGACCCAACCCCCGAGCGATCACGCTCAAGGACCGGCCCACCTCGATCCCGACCCGGATCTCGAGCCGTTCCTCCAACGACAGGCGCTTCGGTGACGGCTCCCACACCACATCACTGCGAGTCACACCGCCCCAATCACGGAGTGCGATCGTGATCCCACCCTGCGACGTGTCGACCTGTTCGACGATCTCCCGGTAGGTCGCCCCCTTCGCCGCCAACCGGATGATCTGCCGTCTCAGATCACGATCCAACCTTCGCCACGCTCGCTTCGCCACCACAACCTCCTCGTCGAGCCAAGCCTCACGGCTCGACGACCCCGTTGCAGTGACCC
>JAYTZE010000776.1:0-5183 GCA_043742385.1 Ilumatobacteraceae bacterium | reverse complement strand
GCCGAAGGCTTCGGCGAACGGGATGTCGACCTGGCGCCGACCGCCGACCTTCATACCCTCGACGGCCTTCTCGAGACCGGGGGGCAATTGTCTGCTGCCGGGCACGAATGTCAATGGCGTGCCGCCGGCCTCCCACGACGAGTCGAGTTGCGCGCCGTCGACGGCACTGAAGGCCACGAGCTGCACGGCGACCGTCTGGCCCGGTTCGATACCAACGCCGTCGCCGACGATCAGATCGACGAATGTCTGCTCGGCCTGGTTGGCGGTGGGTGGGATCGAGATCACCGGAGCGTCGGCGGGATCAGACTTCGGGATGACCGCGACGACATCGATCACGAACGTCAACGCATCGCCCGCTTGGATGATGTCACCCTGCGGCGTGTCGCCATACGCCAGGTCGGCGGGAATATCGAGCTGTCTGCGTGCGCCCTGCTTGACTCCCACGAGTCCCTGGTCCCAGCCTTGGATGACCTGGCCGACTCCGAGCGTGACCGGGAACGACCTTCCACGGTCGAAGCTGTTGTCGAACTCCGTGCCGTCGACCGAACGTACACCGACGTAGTGCACGATGACCGTGTCGCCGTCGGCGGCCGCTGTGCCGTTGCCGTCGGTCAGGTCAGTGATGACCAGTTCCGTCGGGATCTCCGCGGGGATCACTACCACCGGCTTTGGAAGCGCACCTGCGACCGTGGTGGTCGGAGCAGACTCGTCGGAGGTGACCTCGCTGTCGCCACACGCGGCGAGCAGACCAATGATGGCCACGGAGATGAGCACGGGGCGAAAACGCATCCGGCGACGTTACCGCCGCGACACATGCGACCGGTATGCACCCGGTGAGACACCGACCACACGTCGAAAGTGGCGGGTGAAATGCACCTTGGTCGTAGTAGCCGCAGCGACCTAGACGACAGGTGTCGTCTGGAAGAAGATGATGATTGCCTCCATTGATGACCTCAGTGCCCACAATCCCGTGCAAGATGGATACGTGCCAGATGAAGCCGCGGCCGTCGAGGACGCGATTGCGCTTGCCGACGCGCTGCTGCGCGAGGCGCTCGCCAACTCGACGCGACGCGAACGCCGCCAGCTGCAACGCCTTGGCCGTCTGGTGGCCGACCCCGCCGGTCGCGAGCTCGTGCAACGACTGACCGACGAAGTCCTTCGTATCCGGGCGAGCCGTCGGGCCGGGCGGCGGTTTGCCGATGTCGTCACCGAGCATCGACTTCCCGATTCGCTCGGCCGCGTCGATCGCTCACTGATGGCCGTCGGCGCCAGGCTGGCACCGCTGATCCCGCAGGTCGTCATGCCGCTGGTCCGCCGGCGGATTCTCGCCGAGACCAAAGGAGTCGTGCTCGCCGCCGAAGATCCGCGATTCGCTGCCCACGCCGAGCGTCGCCGGCGCGGCGGCATCGGGTTGCTGGTCAACCCGCTTGGTGAGTCGATCCTCGGCAACGACGAAGCTGCACGGCGAGTCGATCAGGTACTGGAAAAGCTTGGCCGCACCGATGTACACGCAGTCTCGATCAAGGCGTCGGCACTGGTGGCCAACCTCGACGCGCTCGACTTCGACCGCAGCATCGAACGCATTTGTGAGCCGCTGCGCGAGATCTGTCGTGCTGGGCTACGGAAGCGTCCACATGGCTTCGTCAACCTCGACATGGAGGAGTATCGCGACCTGCAGTTGACGGTCGTCGCGTTCACCAAGGTGCTCGACGAGCCAGAGTTCAACCACCTCGAAGCCGGCATCGTGTTGCAGGCCTACCTTCCCGACAGCCATGCAGTGCTCGAGCACCTGGGCGAGTGGGCGGTGGCTCGTTGTCGCGATGGTGGCGCCGGCATCAAAGTCCGGATTGTCAAAGGGGCCAACCTGGCAATGGAGGCCGTCGAAGCCGAGCTGCACGACTGGATCGCGGCGCCGTACCCCACCAAAGCCGATGTCGACGCGAGCTACAAGCTGATGCTCGAGTCGGCGCTTCGACCGGAATGGAACGGGTCACTGCGGATTGGTGTCGCCAGCCACAACCTGTTCGACATTGCCTGGGCGCTGGTGTTGCGCGGCCGGCTTCCCGCGGATCAACGCTCGCGGATCGAGTTGGAGATGTTGGAGGGCATGGCTCCAGCGCAGAGCCGAGCGGTTCGGAAGATGGCCGGTTCGCTCCTGCTCTACGCACCCGTCGTGCAGCACGATCAGATCGACGCAAGCATTGCTTATTTGGCGCGGCGTCTCGACGAGAACACCGCCCCGGAGAATTTCCTGCGTGCCCTGTTCACCATCACGCCGGGGTCGGCCGACTTTGCCGAGCAGGCCGACAGGTTCCGTCGCGCCGTCGCCGACCGTCACCATGTGTCCACAGCTCGTCGCCGGTTCGCAGCTCCGGCTCACGGCTCGGGGTTCTGCAACGAACCTGACAGCGACCCGACCAATCCCGCAGTCAGGGACCTGCTGCGCGTAGCCGTGCGTACGCCGGTGACCCGGCGCGAGCCGACGGTGCTGGACACTGGTGCGGAGATCGATGCGGTCGTCTCCAGAGCGGTTATGGCTCAGCCACGGTGGGCTGGTGCGGGCGCCGCATCGCGACGGCAGACGCTCGCCGCCGTCGTCGCCGTGCTCCGTCGGGAACGCTTCGACACCATCCAGGTGATGGCTGACGAGGCGGTGAAAGTCGCCCGCGAGGGTGATCCCGAAGTCAGCGAGGCGATCGACTTCGCCAAGTACTACGCCACGATCGGCGTCGAGGTGCTCGAGCAGCAACAGGTCGACGGTGCCGCGCTGTCTCCGCGTGGAGTGGTGGTGGTCGCGTCGCCCTGGAACTTCCCGTACGCCATTCCGGCCGGTGGTGTGCTTGCCGCGCTCGCGGCGGGCAACTCGGTGATCCTCAAGCCGCCCCCCGAGGCGCGACGTACGGCGCAGCATCTCGTCGAGCAACTGCACCGCGGCGGGATTCCCGACGATGTCGTGCAGTTCGTTGCCTGCCCCGACAACGAAGTCGGCCGACGATTGATCAGCCATCCAGCCGTCGACTCGGTGATTCTGACCGGTGCCTACGAGACCGCTGGACTGTTTCGCTCGTGGAAGTCGGCGATGCATCTGCTCGCCGAAACCAGTGGCAAGAACGCCATCGTCATCACTCAGGCCGCCGACCTTGATCTCGCCATCGGCGATCTCGTGCGCTCGGCATTTGGTCACGCCGGGCAGAAGTGTTCGGCGGCCAGTCTGGCCATAGTCGAAGCCGCCCTGTACGACGACGAGTCGTTCATGCAGCGACTGGCAGATGCTGCCCGCAGCTTGGTGGTCGGCCCGCCCAGCGACCTCGGCACTGTCGTCGGCCCGCTGATCGGTGCACCTTCGCCGAAGTTGCTGCGTGGTCTCACCCAGCTCGACACCGGCGAGCGTTGGCTGGTCGAGCCCCGTGATCTTGGTGGCGATCTGTGGTCGCCTGGTGTACGCGTCGGGGTGCAACCGGGGTCGTGGTTCCATGTCACGGAATGCTTCGGACCTGTGCTCGGCGTCATGCGGGCGCAGGACCTCGATGAAGCGATCGAGTTGCAGAACGCCACTCCGTATGGCCTGACCGGTGGCATCCATTCGCTCGACGAGGCCGAGGTCGACCGATGGCTCGAAGGCGTGCAGGTCGGCAACGCATATGTCAACCGCGGCATCACTGGCGCGATCGTGCAGCGACAGCCATTCGGTGGATGGAAGCGGTCGTCGGTCGGCTGTGGCGCGAAGGCGGGCGGGCCCGACTACGTCGCTGAACTGGCCACTGTCGCGCCCTCGGTGATCGATTTCGACATCGCCGAGCGGTCGTATCGGCAGGCATGGACACAGTGGTTCAGCCATCGTCATGACCCCACCGGCTTGCTGAGTGAACGCAACGAGTTGCGGTATCGACATCTCGATGGCGTCGTGATTCGAGTCGGCGCCGACACGCCCGACGGTGTGGTGCCGGCTGCCGGGCTCGCGGCCGAGATCAGCGGTACGCGCCTTGTGGTCTCCGACGCGGCAATCGAGCCGGAGTCCGTCCTCATCGAACGGCTCAGCGTTCTCGGCGTCGAGCGGGTGCGTCTGTTGACCACCGGCGGCGATCAGCTGCGAACGACTTGCCAGGCACTCGCAATCGAGATCGACACCGAACCCGTATCGATCAGCGGCCGGCGGGAGCTGCGAAGGTGGCTGCGCGAGCAGGCGATCAGCTGGACAACGCACCGTCACGGCCGCGTCGCTCCGTGAGCCACGTCTGCTCGGCCTCCGCCATCGTCGTGCTGGGTGGTCCTTGCACGAACGGCCACACCTCCTCGGCCATCCGCCGATAGTTACCCGTCGCGGACAGCTCGCCCAGCAACGCATACAAGCCGAGGTTGATCCGCTGGATGAACACGAACGCGCGTGGCACGGTCGCGTACTGCGAGATCGGACTGGTGCGGTCGAATGTGTGGCGCACGATTCTGCTCGCGTACTCCGACGACCATGTGACCACCTTGTCGTCCTTGACGCTTTCGTAGAACTGGCCGAAGTAGTCACCGATCGCCTCGTCGTCGGCGGGAGCGCCGCGTCGCAACATGCCGGCATCTTCGACGATTCGCCGGAAGGCGGGAACGTCGTGGTCGTAGGCGGCCGACCTGACCATGCCGACGAAGGTCGCCATTTCCTCGGCCGTGAACTGCTTGACCAGCCCGAAGTCCAAGAACGTGATTCGTCCACCCTTGTGGAACAGGTAGTTGCCGGGATGCGGATCGCCATTGAATCTGTGCATGCCGTACAAACTCCGAAACACGAAGCGGAACAGGCATTCACCGACGAGGTTGCGCTCGTGTTGCGGCCACTGCAGCATCTCCTGCCAAGTCGCACCGCTGACCAATTCGCTCGTCAGTACGCGCGACGTGCTGTGCGAAGCAAGCACGTCGGGCACGTGGATGAAGGGATGGCCCCGATAGAAGTCGGCGAACGTCTGCTGGTTGACCGCCTCCAACGTGTAGTCGAGCTCGTCAATCAAGCGCTCGCGTATCTCGGCGACCATGTCGTCGGGATCGAGTCCACCGAAGCCCTGTTTCAGGATCGCGCCGAGCAGGCTGGCGTTGCGCAGGTCGGCTTCGATCGCCGCGCCGACGCCGGGGTATTGCACCTTCACGGCAACCGCTCGCTCCAACCCGGTCACAGGGTCGACCACGACAGCACGATGCACCTG
>JAYTZE010000775.1:0-5186 GCA_043742385.1 Ilumatobacteraceae bacterium | reverse complement strand
GCCGGTGCTGATGCTGACAGCTCGCACCGAAACGCCGGACCGCGTGGCGGGCCTCGATGCCGGGGCCGATGACTACCTCGCCAAGCCGTTCGACCTCGATGAGTTGCTGGCCCGGTTACGGGCGCTGCTTCGCCGGACCAAGAACGACGACGCTCCCGACGGCGACGCGGTTCAACTTGCCGATCTGCGTCTGGATCCCACGTCGCGACGGGTGTGGCGCAGCGAGCGCGAGGTCGAGTTGTCCAAAACAGAATTCGAACTGCTCGAGCTGCTGCTGCGCAATCAGGGGATCGTGCTCGACCACTCGACGATCTACGATCGTATCTGGGGCTACGACTTCGGTCCCGACAGCAAGAACCTTGCCGTGTACATCTCGTACCTGCGGCGCAAGCTCGAGCTGCCCGGTGAATCCAAACTGATCCATACCGTTCGCGGCGTGGGTTACACGGCGCGCTCGTCGTGAGCCTGCGTCTCAAGATCGTGGCCGCCCTGGTCCTGTTGGCCACCTGCGCGACAGCGGCTGTCGGTGTGTCGTCGTACATCAGCACCCGCAAGGAACTGAACGAGGTCATCGATCGGTCGCTGCAAGACGCCGCAGCCAACCCTGCTCTGGTGCTGCGTTTCTTCGGCCGCGACCGAGTCCCTGGCTTCGGGCCGGGTCGTGGTGGCAGCGGCTTCGACAACGATGGCGATGCCGATGGTGGGCCCGGCGCTCCCCCGCGCATCTTCGACTCGGTACTGGCGCAGATCATCGATGCCGACGGCGCGATCCTGCGGTCGCCCCAGTCGGGAGAACTGCCGGTCGACGACTCCGATCGGGCGGTGGCCAGCGGCGCGTTCACCGGCACAAGCCAGCCTCGGGATGTGACGATCGACGGTGAGGCCTACCGCATGCTCACGGTTGGCCTCGACGGTGGAGCGGTGCAAATTGCCCGCTCGGCGCGTGAAACCGAACGTGCCCTCGACGTCATTCGCACGCGTACGCTGCTGTCGGTCGCCTTGGTCATTGGCGCGGCAGCGATCGCCGGCTGGCTGATCGGCCGCCAGGTCACCCGACGATTGGTTCGCCTAACGCAGGCGGCCGACGACGTGGCTGTCACCGGCCGGCTCGACGTCGAGGTGCCGGTCAGCGGGTCGGATGAAACAGGGCGCCTTGGTATGGCCTTCAACGGCATGCTCGGCGCGCTGGCGCGCAGCAGGGACCAGCAACAGCAACTGGTGCAAGACGCCGGACACGAACTGCGCACGCCGTTGACGAGCTTGCGAACGAATGTCTCTGTGCTCCGCCGATGGCAGAACCTCGAGCCAGCTGCTCGCCAACAACTGGTCGACGATCTTGATAGCGAGACTAAGGAGTTGACGTCGCTGGTCAACGAGCTCGTCGAGTTGGCCACTGATCGGCGCGACGACGAACCTGCGCAGCAGTGCGACCTCAGCGCCTTGTGCGAGCAGGCTGCTGCTCGCGTGCGACGCCGAACCGGTCGTGAGATTTTCGTGGTTGGCGACGACTCGCTGGTGTCGTGCCGCCCGGCAGCGATTGATCGGGCGGTCCTCAACCTCATCGACAACGCCGCCAAGTTCAGCGCCGACCTGAATGTCGAGAGCGTGATCGAGGTCGAAGTCAGCGGTGGCCGTGTGGCGGTCAGCGATCGCGGCCCGGGTATACCCACCGGCGACCTGTCTCACGTGTTCGATCGGTTCTACCGCTCGGTGGCGTCGCGCAGTTTGCCGGGCTCTGGTCTCGGTCTCGCCATCGTGCGCGACATCGTCGAGTCGCATGGCGGCGCGGTGTTCGCTGAATCCCGAGATGGCGGCGGCAGCACAGTTGGTTTCACCCTGCCGCTCCTCGCGGTGTTGCCGCCGCCCCCCGCTCCCACCGGCGTTACCGAGGGGGAGGGATCTCGCCGGAGCCGCGAATGATCATCGTGGTGGGGACGATGTAGATCTGGGTGGGCGACCGGTCGCCGTCGAGGCGGGCGAACAGTGTGGTTGCGGCTTGCCGGCCGATGGCGGTCGGGTCCTGGGCAAGCACGGTGATGGCCGGTTCGAGCAGATCGCTCATCGGCACGTCGTCGAACCCGACCAGGGCGGTGTCGTAGTGCTTCGCTGCCGACCGTAGGCCGCGAACGACGCCGATGGTCACCAGGTTCTGCGCAGCATAGATCGCGGTCGGCGGTTCGTCGAGCGATAGCAGGTCGAGTGTTGCGGTGGTGGCGTGCTCGCTATCGACGATGTCTTGGCGCACGAGTTGCGGGTCGACAACGATGTCGGCCGCTTCGAGCGCATCGACGTAACCGCGGAACCGTTCGACGGCCGTGACGATCGAACGGCGGTCGCCGAGGAAAGCGATCCGGCGGTGGCCGTGCATCATCAGATGCTTCACGCCGCGGCTCGTGCCGTAGCGGTTGTCGACCAAGACTGCGTCGGCGTCGAAGAAGGCCGGTGGGCGGTCGACGAACACGATCGACATCCCCATCCGCCGCTCCTCGATGAGGTAGCTGTGGTCGTGGCTGGCGGGCATCATGATCAACCCGTCGACGCGTCGCTCGGCAAATGCTTCGACCAGTTGACGTTCGCGAACCGGGTCCTCGTCGAGGCTCGTGGCCAACACGGCGACGCCGCGTCGAGATGCCATCTCCTCGATCGTGCGGTGCACCGCCGCGTCTAACGGGTTGGTGACGTTCGAGACGAGCATGCCGACCGAGCGGGTCTTGCCGCCGCTGCGGCGCAGGTTGCTGGCCGTGAGGTTGTGGCGATATCCGAGCCGATCAATGGCTGAACGGACGCGCCCACTGAGCTCGGTGGACACTCCAGCTTCGCCATTGACCACCCGCGACACCGTCTTCAGGCTCGTACCGGCGAGCGCGGCTACGTCGCGAATCGTCGGTCGGGCCACCGTGTGAGGTGTTTCCGGCACAATTGACAACGTTGGTCGATCACTTTCACTTTGTCAAGGATTTGCCTATTGACAAGGCGCTGCATCGTGTGGCTGAATATTGACAACGTTGTCAAAACAGCGTCCGTCCCAATCCTGAGGGGGAGATTCATGAGTGCAATGACTTCACGCCGCGGTGTCATCCGCAGCGCCATCACCATCGGTCTGGCCGCATCGCTTGCTCTTGCTGCGTGTGGCGACGACGACACCACCAGCGAGGGTACGACTGGTACCGCTGCCGCTTCTGGCGATACCGCTGCCGCAACCGGCGGCACTGTCGGTGTCTCGCTGATCTTGAAGAACACCAGTAATGCCTTCTTCGTGTCGATGCAGAAATCTGCCGAGGCCGAGGCATCAAAGATCGGTGTGTCGCTGACGGTCGCCGCCGGCAAAGAAGACGGCGACACCGCCAGCCAGATCGCTGCCATCGAGGCAGCCGTCGCCAAGGGCGACAAGGGCATCCTCATCACCCCAAGCGGCGACGCCGTTGTGCCTGCACTCGACGCCGCACGCGCAGCAGGACTCTTGGTCATCGCCCTCGATACTCCTCCGAACCCGGCGACCGCCGTCGACATCACCTTCGCCACCGACAACTACAACGCCGGACAGCTCATCGGCCAGTGGACAGCAGGGCAACTCGCCGGCGAGAAGGCCACCATCGCCATGCTCGACCTTTTCAATGACTCGGTCGTCTCGGTTGACACCGGTCGCGACCAAGGGTTCTTGAACGGCATGGGCATCGTCGAGAAGGAAGACAAGTCGGGTAACGGCAAGGAACCACCCACGGGCAAGTACTCGGGTGGCGACTATGAGATCGTCTGCCACCAGCCCACCAACGGTGCCGTCGACGGTGGCAAGACCGCCATGGAGACGTGCCTGGCCGCGAACCCCGACATCAACGTCGTGTACACCATCAACGAGCCAGCCGCTCAGGGCGCACAAGACGCGCTCGCCGCCGCCGGCAAGGAAACGGGTGTGCTCATCGTCTCGGTCGACGGTGGCTGCAAGCCGGGGCTCGAACTCGTCGCCTCCGGAGTGATCGGCGCCACGGCTCAGCAGTATCCCGGCAAGATGGCCACCCTCGGCATGCAGGCCATCAAGGACCTCGCCGATGGCAAGCCGGCGCCGGCCGTTACACCCGGTCTCGACTTCTTCAACACCGGCGTTGCCCTCGTGACCGACAAGCCCGTCGACGGCGTCGACAGCATCTCGGTTGCCGACGGCCTGAAGATTTGCTGGGGCTGATCCCACAGGAATCCAAGGAGCCGGCGCCCAAGCGCCGGCTCCTGCCCGAGTGCCTATGATTCACGGCAGGGCGGTCGTTCGAGCCGCCCTGCCGTTTGTATTTTCAGCCCATCGATTTTCGCGAACGAACCAGGGGGTTCCCGATGGAGGCAAGTTCTGACGCGTCCGCTGTCGTTGCATCGTTCGATCGACCGCACGGCGTATTGGCTCGTGTCCAACACATCTTGCACCGGTACCCGGCAATCAGTCCGGCGCTGGTGCTGTTGCTCTCAGGTGTCGTCTTCACCTTGCTCGGCAAGGGCCGTTTCGAGCGGCCCGAGACCATCGGCATCATCCTGCAACAGACAGCCGTGCTCGCTGCATTGGCCATCGGGCAAACACTGATCATTCTCACCGCAGGCGTCGATCTCGCCGTCGGCACGGCGATGCTGCTGACGCACCTCGTGATCGCCAAGGTTGCAGTGGATCAGGGTGTACCCGGATTCGTCGCCTTGCTACTGGGTGCTGTCGTCGGGATCGCCTTGGGCGCATTTCACGGTGGCCTCGTGACCAAGATCGGTCTGCCGCCGTTCATCGTCACCCTCGGCACCTTCTACATCTTCAACTCGATGGGCCTGGTGTACAGCAAGGCGCAAACGTTGTCCAAAGAAGACCTGGGAGGTCAGAACTCCCTGCTGTTGTGGACTGGTAAGCAGATTTCTATCGGGTCGATGAAGATCACCACCGGCGTGATTCTGGTGCTGGTGATGTACATCGTCTTCGCCTTCATCCTGGCCAACACGGCCTGGGGGCGACACGTCTACGCCACCGGCGACGATCGCGAGGCCGCTCGCCTGGCTGGTATCGACGTCAATCGGGTGTTGCTCAGCGTGTACATGGTCGCCGGTCTGATCTACGCCATCGGCGGGTGGGTGCAACTCGGGCGCTCGTTGTCGGCCAGCAGCAATGCCGCAAGCGACATCAATCTCGAATCGATCACCGCAGTTGTCATCGGGGGGACCAGCCT
>JAYTZE010000774.1:0-2603 GCA_043742385.1 Ilumatobacteraceae bacterium | reverse complement strand
CACCACCGAGGACTCGTCGGGAAAGGTGAAGCGAATTCGCCACAACCCCTCGGTCACCCTGCAACCGTGCGGCATGCGCGGCAAGGTGCAGCCGGGCTCCGCCGTGGTGAAGGCAACCGCCGAAGTGTTGATGGGCGACGCTGCCCGCCCGATACGCGCCGCGGTGCACCGCAAGTATCGAGTGGTGGTGATGTGGCTCGCGCTCAGCGATCTCATCCGCCAGCTGTTCCGCCGCGCCGAAGCCCCAGAGTGCGCGATCCACTTCCGTTTCGACTGACCCGAGGCGGCGTCTACCGTGACCCTGTGAATGCGACACCTCCGTCCCCGCCCGTCCTCCAGCTCCGGCTCGTCGTCGAGGCCGAAGACTTCGATGCGGCGCTGACGTTCTATCGCGACGCGCTGGGATTGCGCGAGGGGGCAGCATTCCAGGGCGACGGCGACGCCCGAGTCGTCATCCTCGAAGCCGGACGAGCGACGCTCGAGCTCGCCAATCCCGCCCAGAAGAGGATGATCGATCGCGTCGAGGTCGGGCGACCCGTCAGCCCCAAAATACGAGTTGCGTTCGAAGTGCGCGACGCAGTGGGTATGACATCAGTGCTCGTTGACGCCGGAGCGACGCTGATCGCCGAGGCCACGGAGACACCGTGGCGCTCGCTCAACTCGCGTCTCGAAGCGCCCGCCGGGCTGCAGATCACGCTGTTTCAAGAACTCGACTAGTGAACGCCTGAGGAGAATCTGATGCCCCGAGAGCCCGGGACGGGTGAGCTCTCGGAGGCACCGCCACCACCATTCCTGCTGCCGAGCCAGATGCAGATTGGGCGGCATCGACGGGCGCAAGTGGTGGAGAATTCCGCAACGCTGGTGAAGCGGGGAACATCGTCAGGGACGCGGTCGATGGCCGGAGAATCCTGGTCATCGCCTTGTCGCCCATAAGTCACCCGTGTTCGTCATTTCGCGAACCGCAGGGTCTGGGCGGCAGTTCAGTACTCGACTAAGTCGGCGCCATTTTACCATCTTTCGTCGGACTGTCACGCGAATCCTTCGGCTCTTCCGATTGCGGAGCAGCGGGCCGAACGGGACCTTCCGCCCTTGTCGTTGGTCGCATTGCGACGTCGAATGGTGCCACGCAGGATTGGAGGTGCTGAATGACTCGACGCCGGACGCCGCTGTCGCCACTGATCATCGGCGGCGGTGTGATGGGGTGCTCGATCGCCTTTCACCTGGCTCGTGGCGGACACCGCCCGGTGGTCGTCGACAAGGGCGCGGCGGCAGGAGCAGGCTCGACCAGTGCTTCATCGGCTCTCATCAGGTTCAACTACTCGGCGCTCGACGCGGTGAAGTTGGCGTGGGAGTCCGCGCACCTGTGGCAGCGGTGGCCCGACTTCTTGGGTGTCGGCGATGAGCTCGGTCACGCACGGTTCGTCCGCACGGGCATGCTGGTGCTCGATTCGCCGGCGACCGCGCTCGAGCGCGTGCAGCGCCATTTCGACGAGGTCGGCGTTCCCTACGAACCGTTGGATGCGGCGGCTCTCCACGAGAGATTTGCGACGCTCGATCTCGGCCGGTTCCTGCCGCCGCGGCGGGTCGACGACCCAGCTTTCTGGAACGATGCCGCCGGCCCCGAGATCACGGCGTACCTCACGCCCGATGCCGGTTTCATCGATGATCCGATGCTCGCCGCGCACAACTTGATGGTGGCCGCTCAGCACTTCGGCGCTCGATTCCACTTTCACACCGAGGTCAACCAGATCCGCGAGGTGGGCGGTCACGTCCACGAGGTCGTTCTCACTGACGGCACCACGCGCGAGGCGTCCGTCGTGGTCAATGCCGCTGGGCCACACTCGTCCGTCGTCAATCGAATGGCGGGCCTTCCGACCACAGGCATCCAGACGCGGGCGCTACGCCAGGAGGTGCATGTCGTGCCGGCGCCTCGTGGATGTTCGATGGACGATGGTGGGGTGGCAATCGCTGACCCTGATCTCGGCACCTACTCACGTCCTCATTTCGGTGGAACCTTCATCATCGGCGGCCTCGAGCCGGAATGCGATCCACTTATCTGGGTGACCGATCCCGATGTGTTCGACGAGCACCCGACTCCCGAGGTGTGGGAGGCCCAGACCACGCGGGCCGCGCGCCGGATCACGACGCTCGGCGTACCCAACCGCCCTTCAGGTGTGGCCGCCCTCTACGACGTGTCCGACGATTGGCTGCCCGTATACGACCGCACCGAACTGGACGGGTTCTATGTGGCCATCGGAACGAGTGGCAACCAGTTCAAGAACGCGCCGATGGTCGGCCTGCTGATGACGTCGCTGATCGAGGCATGCGAGGATGGCCATGACCACGACAGCGAGCCAGTTGTGGTCACCGGCCCCGCCACCGGCCTGTCGATCGACCTGGGCCAGTTCTCACGACGGCGCACCGTCCACACCACGACCAACAGCGTGCTCGGCTAAGCCAAGGTCTGCGGTTGTGGGCGGATGACTCTCGCTAGCCTGGAGCGGCCGCACGCAGGTGCGAAGCGGCTTCGCTCCCGTAGCTCAGGGGATAGAGCATCGGTTTCCTAAACCGTGTGTCGTAGGTTCGAATCCTACCGGGGGCGC
>JAYTZE010000773.1:0-10363 GCA_043742385.1 Ilumatobacteraceae bacterium | reverse complement strand
GCGGAATCGTCGGCACGTGCGCCGCGATGATGCTGGCCAACGACGGTCACGACGTGACGGTGCTCGAACGTGATCCCAGCTCGCCTCCTCCACCTGATACTGCGTGGGATGACTGGGACCGCCGCGGTGTCAATCAGTTCAAGATGCTGCACTTCTTTCTCGCCAGGTTCCGCCAGGTTGCCGACGCCGAACTGCCGGGCCTTACCGATGCGATGGTCGCTGCGGGGGCACTGCGAATGAATCCACTGATCGGCATACCCGACGAGATCACAGGTGGATGGCGAGATGGCGACGAGCGCTTCGACACGGTCACGGCCCGTCGGCCCGTCAGCGAGTCGGTCGTGGCCACCATGGCTGCAGCGACACCCGGAGTCACCATTCGCCGCGGCGTCGGCGTATGCGGTGTGATCGCCAGCACCGGCCCCGACGGCATCGTGCACGTCACGGGCGTACACACCGACGACGGCGAGCAGATCACGGCCGACCTGATCGTCGATGCCGGCGGGCGGCGATCAGCGATGCCGGCCTGGTTGCGAGAGGCTGGTTCACCCGGCCCCGACGAGATGATCGAGGATTGCGGGTTCGTGTACTACGGGCGCCATTTCCGCAGCGCCGACGGGTCGATCCCGCCGGCGTTCGGCGGCCTGTTGCAGCACTACGGATCCGTCTCCGTCCTCACCTTGCCAGCCGACAACGGCACATGGGGAGTCGGTGTGGTGACCAGCTCGAAAGATGCCGCTCTACGCGGCATGCTCGAGGTCGATTGCTGGGAGAAGGTGGTCGGTGCGTTTCCAATGGTCGCCCACTGGATCGGCGCCGAGCCGATCACCGACGTGAAGTTGATGGCCAAGATCGAAGATCGTCAACGCACCTATGTCATCGATGGCGTGCCGGTGGCCACCGGCGTCATCCCGCTCTCTGACGCGTGGGCCTGCACCAACCCATCGCTCGGACGCGGCATCTCGATGGGCATCACCCACGCGGCAACGCTGCGGTCGATGCTGCGCGCCACGCCACTCGACGACCCGCGGGCATTGGCAATTCGGTGGAGCGAAATGACCAACGAGCATGTCGAACCGCTCTTTGCCGACACACTGTCGTTCGATCGCCATCGCCTTGCCGAGGTCGAAGCCGCGATCGAAGGACGACCGTACGAAACCGACGACCCGGGCTGGAACATGGGCAATGCCCTGGCGGGCTCGATCATGAGGGACCCAGACCTTCTTCGCGGGTTCATCGACGTGGTGTCGCTGCTCGATCGCGGTGTCAAGGTGCTGTCGCGTCCTGGCCTGGCCGAACGGGCAGTTGCATTGGCTGACCCGACGCCCCTCCCCGGACCCGACCGCGCCGAATTGCTCACCCTGGTCGGTGCCTGAGAAAGGATCCACCATGAACGACATCACCCTAGGGGACCTGACGTTTGCTGTTCAGGATGAAGGCGATGGACCGGCTGTCGTACTGCTGCACGGTTTCCCAGATTCGCACGCGCTGTGGCGCCACCAAGTACCGGCCTTGGTCGGCGCCGGGTACCGAGTGATCGTTCCCGACCTCCGTGGCTTCGGCGAGTCGTCGAGGCCTACCGGAGTCGAGAGCTACGGCATACTCGACATCGTCGGCGATGTGCTGGGCATTCTCGACGCGCAGGGTGTGCAGCGCGCCCACGTGGTCGGACACGACTGGGGCGCAGCACTCGCCTGGGCTATGGCGGCGTTCATCCCGGATCGGGTCGACCACTTGGCCGCGCTGTCAGTCGGGCATCCTTCGGCCTTTCGCGACGTCGGCGACGTGCAGCGCCAGAAGTCGTGGTACATGCTGTTCTTCCAGTTCGAAGACATCGCCGAGCAGTGGCTGTCGGCCGACGATTTCGCCAACTTCCGCGCCTGGTCGAGCCATCCCGATATCGACAAGGTGGTTGCGGATCTGTCACGCCCCGGCGCACTCACGGCTGCTCTCAACTGGTACCGAGCCAACCTGCACCCGCGCACATGGATCGAGCCGCCGCTTGTTTTCCCGCAGGTTCAGGCACCGTCAATGGGTGTGTGGAGTTCTGGTGACTTCGCGCTCGAAGAGGCCGGCATGACGGGATCACAGCGGTACGTTGACGGCTCGTGGCGTTACGAACGGATCGAAGGTGCGGGGCACTGGATGCAGCTGGAGGCGGCCGATCAGGTCTCGGCCTTGTTGGTCGACTTCTTGCCGGAGCCGTAGTCGATCAGTCGACGCCCGCCGACAGAAGTTCGTAGAGCCGACGGGTGATCGGCCATGCACCATCGGTCGTGTTGGAGATCACCGTGTGCGTCAGCGCGGACGTCGGATGGTGCCAACTGCGGAACGACACCCCCGGGTCGTAGCCCTCCAATCGCGCCGCGTCCCCCGACCCGGCCAGCCAGAATCCCAGGCCGTATCGCTCTTGGTCGTCCACAACACTTCGGGGGCGCACCATCTCGTTCACCCACTCAGCCGGCACGACGCGGCCGGAGAAGAAGGCCGTCCACAACAGTCGAACGTCGGCGACCGTCGTATAGATCCCGCCGTCGCCGTTGCCACGAACAGGGAGGTGAAAAACGTTGCTGCGCCACACTCCGTCGACGTCGACATACCCCAGCGCAGCACGTCCGGGGAGCTCGTCCGAACGCAAGAACTCGGTGTCGATCATGCCCGCCGGCTCGCATACACGTTGATGCACCAGGTCATGGAACGACTTGCCACCGACGCGTTCGGCGATCAACGCCAGCACGATGAAGCCACCGTTGCAATAGGCGAACTTCTCGCCTGCGGGAAACGCCGTCGGATACCCGTCGAGCACTGCGAGAAACTGCTCGGTTGTCGCCAGTTCCTGCACCGGTACCGTCATGGCGTAGTCGGAGATGTCGTGTCCGGCATCTTCGTCGAGATAGTCGCCGATGCCCGATCGGTGCGACAGCAGGTGCTCGACGGTCACGTCGTCGGCGATCAGTCGCAGGTCGCTGCCCAAGA
Source organism: Ilumatobacteraceae bacterium (assembly GCA_043742385.1). Classification (GTDB taxonomy): domain Bacteria; phylum Actinomycetota; class Acidimicrobiia; order Acidimicrobiales; family Ilumatobacteraceae; genus JAENVT01. The sequence goes on along the minus strand of JAYTZE010000773.1, from coordinate 7,387 downwards.
CCGAGCGGGCCGTCGTCGACAGATCGAGCACCCCGTCGACAATCAGGCTGACGACCGTGAGCGCAGTCATACCCTTCACGGCACTGGCGATCGCGAACTGGGTATCGACGGTGTTGGCGATCTGCAGGCCACGATGAGCCATCCCGTATGCCTTGACAAGCACGGTCTGGTCGCCGCGATCGACACGTACCACGCCAGAGAACTCGGTCTCCTCAGCGATCCGATCGATCTCGAGCTCCAGCGTCTCCATAGACCGGAGGGTATCCAGCCATTTGACCGACTAAATAGGGATATCTAATATCCGAGTATGAACCTGAGCGAGGGCGTCGAATGGACGGTGCACTGCTGCACCGTGCTGGGCGCACTGCCGAGTGGCAGGACGATGTCTGGGGCGCGCCTGGCGGAGTTTCACGGTGTGCCGGCTCCTTACCTGGCCAAGCAGCTACAGAAGTTGTCAGAAGAGGGCATTGTCGACGCTGTGGCTGGCCGCAGCGGCGGCTACCGACTCGGTCGACCGGCGAGCGAGATCACCCTGCTCGATGTGGTGCTCGCGCTCGAGGGACCCGAACCCGCATTCCGCTGCACCGAGATTCGCCAGCAGGGCCCCACCGCCGTCGACGTCGCGCGGTACGTGCGGCCGTGCGGAATTGCCAAGGCGATGTGGCGAGCCGAGGACGCGTGGCGGGCCGAATTGAAAGCGGTAACCATCGCCGACATCAACCGCGAACTTGCAGCAAGTGTCGACCACGAGCAGATCGCCAAGGCGATCGCCTGGTTTCAAGAGGTGTTGTGATGAGCCAGACAGTGTTCGTGACTGGAGCAACGGGGGTGCTCGGCCGGCGCGTCGTGCCCGCCCTGGTCGCGGCGGGGCACACAGTGACCGCCGTAGTGCGCTCGGAGGCCAAAGCCGACGCAGTGCGCGCGGCTGGAGCAACGCCCGTGTGGGTCGATCTCTTTGATCGCGATGCTGTTCGTGCTGCGATCACGAATCACGACAGCATTGCTCAGCTGGCGACGAACATCCCCACGGGACCATCGGCGGCGCGTCGGTCGGCATGGCGCACGAATGAATCGCTGCGACGCGATGCAGCACCCGCAATCGCCGGTGCGGCTATCGAAGCGGGGGTCGGACGGTTCATCCAGGAATCGATCACCTTTCCCTACGTCGATGGCGGCGACCAATGGATCGATGAGCAATGCGAGCGGAACTATTACTGGGCCACGGACAGCACGGTAGCCGCCGAGGCCGCGGCCGCCGACGTCACCGCGACAGGGGGTGTGGGTGTCGTGCTTCGCTTTGCGATGTTCATGGCGCCCGACAGTGCCCACGCCCACAGCTTCGTCTCTGCGGCGAAGCGCGGATTGTTCGCCTTGATGGGCAGCGCGGAAGGGTTCACCTCGTTCATACACGTCGACGACGCAGCAGCCGCTGTGGTCGCAGCCCTCGATGCGCCAGCGGGTACGTACAACGTCGCCGAGCCCGACCCGGTGCGGCGCTCGACGCACCGCGATGCATTGTCAGGGTTGGTCGGTCGGTCGCGGCTGCGACCGATACCAGGCCTGGTCGAGCGCGCTGGCGGCGCTGCGGCGAACAGCCTCGCCCGCTCGCATCGCATCTCGTCACAGCGTCTGCGAGATGTATCGACGTGGCTACCTACTATTCACTGTGTAGACAATTGGAAGGAACTTCGATGACCTATCGGCGTTGGATACGCATTGGGCTTGGATACCTCTCACTGGTTTCACTCGAGGTCGGCGTGTGGGCGCAGTTTGCACCTCGATCGTTCTACGATCACTTCCCCGGTTTAGGTCGCGCCTGGGTGCGAGTCGACGGTCCGTTCAACGAGCATTTGGTGCGCGATGTCGGCGGCCTGAACCTCGGTCTCGCTGCCGTGCTGATCGCTGCCATCATCACCTTGTCGCGGCCGATGATCATCGCCGCCTCCGTGGCCTCGTTACTGTCGGGGATTCCGCACCTCGTGTACCACATCGTCAACACCGACGGTCTCGACAGTGGCGATGTGGCAGCGAGTCTCGGCGGACTTGCGCTGTTCGCCATTGTGCCCATTGCATTGATCGTCATATCTCCGAAGGTGGCGATGCCGACCGACGGGTAACGTCGGCGCGATGGGACAGCCATTGAATGAGGGCGAACTCGGCGCGGGTCTGGCGCAAACGTCGAACTATCGCTACGCCGATCGCGTCGGAGGCCGGCTGTTTGTTGCCGGCCAGGTACCGCGCGATGCTTCGGCGAATGTTGTCGGGCACGGCGATCCAGCGGCGCAAACTCGGCAGTGTGTGGAGAACCTGTTCACGCTGATCACCCATCACGGATTTTCGCGCGACGACATCCATCAACTCACCGTGTACGTGGTCGGTCCGCATCAGAACCTGCTCGATGCCTGGGGCGAAGTCACATCGTGCTTCGAACACAACGTGCCGCCCGCAACGTTGCTCGGCGTGACGCTGCTGGGGTACACCGATCAGCTGGTCGAGATCGACGCCGTCATCGAACGGACTGCCTAACGAACGGCGCATTAGGCTTCCATGTCAGCTCACGCAACGACAGGGTCGTTCTAGGAGCTGACACAGACGACGAAGCACCTGCGGGAAGGTGTTGGCGGCATGAGGCTGTTGGGCGAGCTGGTGTCAGTCCAGAGGCAGTGCCAACAAGCTCACCGTCTTGTTGCCGCCATCGGTGTCTTGCTGGCCAACCTCGCGAAACCCGATCGAGTGATGGAACAGCAACGACGCCTCGTTGCGCGGCCGCACATTGACCTCGCACAACAGATGGGGAAACACGCCGGTGAACCGCTTGATTGCATGGTCGTAGAACGCCTTGCCGATGCCGAGGCGACGATAGGTGGGGTCGACGGCGATTCGGTCGAGGTACACGAAGTCGTCGAAGTTGCGACTGAACCAGCCGTAGTTCAAGCTGGCGTAGTCGACGCCTGGTGGGAACGTGATGCAGAACCCGGCAAATTTCCCGTCGACCTCGGCCGTCAGGGCCAGGCAAGCCATGCCCAGGAGCCGCTCGATCTCGGCAGCGCCGATCTCGTTGAGTGCGGGAATGCTGCCGTTGTTGAGGGCCAGGGCAGCAGGCAGATCGTCAGCAATCGTTTCGCGAATGTTCACCACTCGAACGGTATTCGACCGGGACGATACGTCGTAGCCTTGGACGCATGATCTTTCACAAGAAGCAGCAGATGGTCAGCGAGGGCGACGCGCTTGCTGGGCGCACCGATCAAACCATGCCCACGCCCGAGCAGCATTTCGTCAACGGCAATCCACTCGTCGGCCCGTGGCCAGAGGGGTTCGAGACTGCGGTGTTCGGGCTGGGTTGCTTTTGGGGCGCCGAACGCAAGTTCTGGCAGACCGAGGGCGTGTTCTCGACGGCTGTTGGCTATGCCGGAGGCTTTACTCCCAACGCAACCTACGAGGAGACCTGCAGCGGGTTGACCGGCCACACCGAGGCGGTGCTCGTGGTGTTCGATCCATCGCACGTCAGTTTCGACCAGTTGCTGAAGTTGTTCTGGGAGAGCCACGACCCGACGCAGGGCATGCGGCAGGGCAACGATGTCGGCACCCAGTACCGCAGCGCGATCTACTTCACATCTGAAGCCCAGCACGCGTCCATCGAGAATTCGCTGACGATGTACCAGCAACGACTGAACGCCGCCGGGTTCGGCGACATCACCACCGAGATCAAGCCGCTGGGTGAGTTCTTCTACGCCGAGCCGTACCACCAGCAGTATCTCGCCAAGAACCCCAACGGCTATTGCGGCATTGGCGGCACCGGCGTCAGCTGCCCCATCGGCCTCACCGCGTAGGCGCGGCCGCATCGAGCACGCTCGACAACGCTGCGGGCAGCTCGTCGATCGAGCGCACCAGCAGCGTCAGCGAGCATTCGATCATCAAGTTGATCACCTCGTGATCGAACCGGCGGCGCCAGTCGGTGTGCAGCCCGATGATCGGCTTGCCCATCGCAAACGCATAGCCGAGCTCCCACGCCGTCCCGTCGTCGGTGATGATCCCGTTCAGGCTGGCCACGACGACATCGCATGCATTGAGGCCACGTCGATCGTTGGCAAAGATCTCGGCGACATTGTGCTCGTCTTTGGGCGGATTGTCGCGGTGTGGCAAGAACGTGACGAGGCCGGCGCCGGCAACAGTCTGCTCGACTCGCTCGATCCACCATCGCTCGCCCTCGTCGAACAACGGGCCGGCAATATACGCACGGTAGGCACGGATCGCACTGTCGGTGCTCACGGCTCGGCCCAACCGTTGGCCCGGATGTCGTCACCATCGGCGTCGAGGGCACGACCCTGCCATCGCAGGGCGCCGGGAGTGTCGCTCAGATGGGCGATCAGACCTTGCATGGGAGTTCCTTCGAGCTCGACGATCGCCTCGCGGGCGGCGTAGTGCGGATCGACCGCAATGTCGGCCATCGACATCACCGGCCCGATCGCCGCCTCCGCTGCGGTGAATGCGTCCATGACCTCGGCCTGCGTGCGTTCGGCACACCATGCCGTCATCACAGCTTCCAACGCCGAACGATTCTCCATGCGGGCCGCGAACGTTGCGAATCGAGCATCGCCTCCGACGCCGAGCAGGTTCAACACGCGCGCTGCAACCGAATCGCTCGACGTCGACACGCCGATCCAGCGACCGTCGCTGCATTGGTACGTGCCGCGCGGCACCGAGTACGGCAGCCCCGAACCGAGGCGTTCTTGCATCTGCCCGGTGAGTTCGTAGAGCGAGATCAGTGGTCCCATCAGTTGGAAGAGGCTCTCCAACAGGCTGACGTCGACCACCTGCCCGACGCCGCTGCGCAGCGCGACCATCGTCGCGAATGCGGCGACGACACCAGTGACCTCGTCGGTGAGTGCGATTGCCGGCAGCAACGGTTGGCCGTCGGGTTCACCGGAAATCGCCGCCAGCCCCGACATCGACTCGGCGATGGTGGCGAAACCCGGCCGGTTGCGATACGGCCCCGTCTGCCCGAAACCCGTGACCCGGGTGATCACCAACGACGGGTTGAGCCCGTGCAGCACCTCGGGGGCGAGACCGAGGCGCTCGAGCGTGCCGGGACGGAAGTTCTCGATCAGCACGTCGGCGTCGACGACCAACCTTCGCAACACGTCGAGGTCGTCGGCAGATTTCAGATCGAGCGCGATGGTGCGCTTGTTCCTGTTGACCAGCTTCCACCACAATCCTTCGCCGTCGCGTGGGTCGCGCCAGGCCAGCCTGCGCAGGCTGTCGCCACCATCGGGCCGCTCGACCTTGATCACATCGGCGCCGAAGTCGCCGAGATAGCGAGCACAATTCGGGCCGGCGAGCACGCTCGACAGATCGAGCACCCGCAATCCCTGCAGTGGAGCCACGGGCATCGGCTAGCGAAGCACGTTGAAATCGATCGGCAACGATCCGCGACCAGTCAACGCCGACAGCAGCGTGATGGGTTCGGCAAGTTCAGCCAACAGGCCGACGACCATCGATGACGTCGCCGGACTCAAGGTCACCGGCTGACCAGTGGCACGTTGCAAGTCGATCGTGTGCAAGGCCACCTCAGCGGCTCGGGTGGCGAGATACTCGACGAACATCATTTGGCCCACAGTTGTGTTGACCACGTCGTCGTCGGCGGTCGAGGCAACGAGGGCGAGCACGCGCTGCGCAGTCGCCTCGCTCTCTCCAACGGGATCGGTCAGCTGGGCACCTGCAGCGCGACCGCGGTCTGCCACACCAGCGTGAATGTTGGGATCGGCCAGGGCGACGCGGTAGTAGTCGGCGGCGTCGACGATGACGCGGTCGATGCTTGGCTCGGCGGCGAGGTAGCGCTCGACCGTGGTGAAACCGCGCAGCGTGTGCGCAGCCAACTCGCGGACTGTCCAGACACCAAGACCGGGAAGCTCCCATTGATGTGGCTGGACGCGCTCGATCGTTACCAGGAGCGAGGCCGCGGCGTCTTCGAATGCTGCTCTTACCGCAGCGGGATATTGAAGCACCGGTCCTCCATGTTGCCGAGAGCATACGTCTGGTAGTCGATCCCAAAGTCCGACATCAGGTGGCGACACCGGTCGCTCCAGCTCAACGCCTCGGGTGACGACATGCGATGCACGACCTGAGTGATGCCACTCTCATACACGCGATACTCGGCCCAGGTGCCGGGAAAATCCTTTACACAGCCGACCTCGATCGAGGGAACGCCACACGACATCCGCCGCACTCGATGTCGATGTGTATGACCTGCCGTATAGGCGACGATCTGGGGACGGCGAGCAGCAACGGCAGCAAGTCCATCGCTGCTGTCGGGGTCGAGACCGAAGTAGCCGTTGTGCCTCCTGCCCGCGACCCACTGTTGATGATGACCCATCACCACGACGGGGTGGTGGGCGGTGGCCGCGAGATCGTCGAGCCATTGCAACTGCTGGGCGGTGATGGTGCCCGTGGTGCGCTCGGGCAGAACCGTATCGAGGAGAGCGATCGAGACACCGGGAAGGTCGATCCACTCGTCACCGGTGTACACGACCTGGCCCTGATACGCATCGTGATTGCCACGCACCACATGCAGGCGATCTCCAAATGTCTCGCGATAGCAGGCCTCGAACGCGGCGAACTCTGTGTCGGTGCCATCGCAGGTGAGGTCGCCTTTCACCACGACCGCATCAAGTCGTGCCGCTGCCATCTCGGATACAGCGCAGCGATTCATCGTCTCCGGATGTGGCGGCTCTCCGGGCCCGACCCGTTGGATCGGCCCGCGGGTGTCGTCGTCGATCTTGCCGCATTCAACTTCACCGAGGTGCAGATCGTTGACCGTCCCGACGCGGCACAGCAGTTGGCCGGCGGGACGTGGCAGAGTCTGCACTTCGTGGTTTCCGACGTGATGGACCGAGTTGGGTTGGAGCCCATCGAGACGAATGACATCGGTCGTCCCGGCCTGATGGGCCACGATCAGATCATCGGCGACAGTCGTGATGTCCACTTCGTGGAGGGTAGCGGCTGGGCGCGTGACGACTATCGGTGCGGACGCTCGCGGCGCTGGGGAAGCGGCGTGATCCACCAGCGATTGCTGAACCGCCACGTCGGCACCCGGGCGGCCGGCGACGCTTCGACGAACACCGGCTTCGGCCACATTGCTTCGATAGCCGCGACGATTGCGGCGACCTCCTCGTCGCTCGGCGAAGGAGAGATGTCGAGATTCACGGAGCGAGCACGCTCACAACGGCACGTTGCCGTGCTTGCGACGCGGCAACTCTTCACGCTTGGTGCGAAGCATCCGCAGACCGGCGACGATTTTCTGTCGGGTCTCGGCGGGATCGATCACATCGTCGACGTAGCCACGTTCAGCTGCGTTGTAGGGATTGGCATACTTTTCGGTGTACTCGGC
>JAYTZE010000772.1:0-5191 GCA_043742385.1 Ilumatobacteraceae bacterium | reverse complement strand
GTGGCGAGATGCAATCGAACCAGCCCATCGCCGCCCGCGGGGATGGAGTCGTGGCCGAGCACGCGCAGCTTCACCGGGAACTCGCCCGAGCCGATGTACGCGAGGTAGGCACCACGACGCGTCACCTGGTGGTGCAGGTCCGGCAGCACATGCAGAGTGGCATCGAATCGTTGTGTTGGTCTCCACTGCTCGGCCAGCGTCACGGCATCGCCGCGCTGCAGTTCGCTGTGGTCGATGCCGACGAGGTTGAGCGCGACACGATTGCCGGGTCCGATCGAGGTATGGGCGTCGCCATGCGATTGAACGGCGCGGACGCGAACGGCACGTCCTTTGACGTGTACCACCTGCTCAGCATGCAGCGAGCCACCAGTCAGGGTGCCGGTGACCACTGTGCCGCTGCCCTTGGCTGCGAAGACACGATCCACCCACAATCGAGGGCGGCCCCTGTCGTTGGCCGCGGGTGTCCGTTGAAGCAATGCATCCAACGCAACGCGCACATCGTCGAGACCAGCGCCAGTGATGGCGCTGAACGGCGCGATCGCGGCGTCGGCCAGGAAGGTTCCGGCGAGTCGGTCGCGGATCTCCAGCTCTTGCAGTTGACGCCATTCATCGTCGACCAGGTCGACCTTGGTGAGAGCGATCATCCCATGGCGGAGGCCGATCAGTTCGAGGATTCGGAGATGCTCTTCGCTCTGCGGTTTCCATCCTTCGGTGGCGGCGACCACGAACAGACACGCATCGACCCCGCCAACCCCGGCCAGCATGTTGCCGATGAAACGCACGTGCCCGGGAACGTCGATGAAGCTGATGCCGGCGCCGCTGGGAAGAATCGTGTGAGCGAAGCCGAGGTCGATGGTCAGCCCGCGCGCCCGCTCCTCTTCGAGCCGGTCGGGGTTGGTGCCGGTCAGCGCCTCGACGAGCGACGACTTGCCGTGGTCGACATGACCGGCGGTGGCGACTACGCGCATCGCCGCAGGGCCGCCGCAACCGCGCCGTCGCTGCCGGGTTCGACGGTGCGCAAGTCGAGCAACGTCGACCCGTCACGCGTGCGGGCCACGACCGGCGGGTCGCACGATCGCAGCACAGCCAATTGGTCGCCCGCAATGCGAATACCGATCGAGGGGATCGTCGTGCCGGGCGCCGAGCCGGCGCCGGGCACTGCCTCGGTGGCTTCGATCACACCAATGCCGGCGGCGGCGATGATCTCGGCCGCCCTGGTGTGCAGATCATCGGTCGTCGCAGCAACCATCGCCCAGAATGGGATGTCGGTGACCACCGTCTTGTCGAGATAAGCCAACGTGGTGCGCTGCATCGCTGCCATCACGTGCGTGCCTGGCCGCAACGCGCGCGCCAACGGGTGCTGCTCGCACATCACAACCAGATCGCTGCGACCGGCGATGATGCCCGCCTGTGGACCGCCGAACAGCTTGTCGCCGCTGAATGTCACGAGTGCAGCGCCCTCGTCGAGCGACTGGCGAGCTGCGGGCTCACCGTGCAGCCAGGCCGGCGGAGGGCCGGCGAGCCACGGGCAATTGGCATCGATCAGCCCGCTGCCGATGTCGGCAATCACCGGCACGTCGAGCGTCGCCAACTCGGCGACCGGCGTGGTCTCCACGAATCCTTCGACGCGGTAGTTGCTGGGGTGCACTTTCAAGATCGCAGCAACATCAGCGTTCTTGCGACCGAGCGCCTTGCGGTAATCCGCCAGCCGCGTGCGATTGGTGGTGCCAACATCGACCAGGTGCGCGCCCGACTGCTCCATCACGTCGGGTATGCGAAAGCCCCCGCCGATCTCCACGCTCTCGCCACGGCTGACCACGACCTGCCGGTCGCGGGCGATGGCGGCGAGCACCAGCAACACGGCCGAGGCATTGTTGTTGACCACCATCGCCGCCTCCGCGCCACACAGCATGGCCAGCAGCGTGCCGACTGCGAACTGCCGCGAACCGCGTTCACCCGTGCGTAGATCGAACTCGATGTTCATCGCCGTCGGCGGTTGCACGATCTGTAGCGGTGCTCGCCCAAGGTTGGTGTGCAGCAACACGCCGGTCGCATTGATCACTGGGCCTAGCAGCGAGCGAGCAAAGAGGTTGGCGCGGGTAAGCGCAGCGTGATGTTCGAAGCTTGCCGGTCCCTCGGCGACAGCCTGGCGGGCAAGCTCGACGCACACCGCGTGGGGCAGGCCGCTGCCGGCCATCACTCGCGCCAGCGCGTCGACGCTGGGCGGGCGCGGTGGCGAAACCATTGCTCGGAGCGTAGCCAGCCATCACTTCGGTGTGGCAGAGTCGCATGTTGTGCTCTCCGTGCCGATCGTTCGACTCGACCCCGATCTTCCCCTTCCCTCGTACGCCCACCCCGGCGATGCCGGCCTCGACTTGCGCGCACGCGAGCACGGTGTCGTCGCGCCCAACGGTGGCCGATTGTTGATGCCGACCGGAGTTGCGATCGCCATCCCCCGCGGCTACGCGGGATTCGTGCTGCCACGCAGTGGCAATGCGTTGAAACACGGCCTGACCATGGCCAACACACCGGGACTGATCGATGCTGCGTATCGCGGCGAGCTCAAGTTGGTGCTGCTGAACACCGATCCGCACGAACCGTTCATCGTCAATCGCGGCGATCGTCTTGCCCAACTGGTGATTCAACGCGTCGAGGAGGTCCAGTGGCACGTGGTCGACTCGCTCGACGGCGACGATCGCGGCGGCGGCTTCGGTCACACCGGCACTCACTGATCCGTCGCGGTCACAACCTCAGAGGGCGTCAGCGCCAGGCAAAGACCGGTTGCTCGAACTCGTTGACCCGCGCGCCGGCTTTGCCGTCGATCGCGACCCAGCGGAACTGCAGCAGCACTGCGCCGGTGGGGGCGTGGATGAGGTCACGACCAATCGGCAGTTGCACGACAGGGCGATCGCTCTCGGGGATGGAGACGAAGCGGGGCGAGTCGGGGCGACACAGTTCGTGCAGACCGATGCGAAGCACGTGGGCGACCTCTCGTGGGTCCGGGCGCAGCACGACGTCGGGTCCACCCCAGATCACGATCGGCGTGATCACGAAGCCCGATCTCGTTGGGTAGTCGTCGAGCACGCCGAGCACCTGGGACGGGTCGACCGTGAGCCCGAGCTCCTCTTCGACCTCTCGAAGAGCGGCGGCCTCGACGGTTTCGCCTTCGTCGATCTTTCCGCCCGGTAGCGCCCATTGCCCTGCGTGACGATTCATCTTCACCGCCCGGCGACACAGCACGAACGCAGCGCCGCCGGCAACCCCTTCGATTCGGCCGTCGAAGCCGGTGGTATCGCCTGGGACGTCGGCCATTTCTTCCGCAGTGAATGCGTGCGAGTCGGCCGACTCCACGTCGCTGTCGACCACGACAACGGCCACGGCGGCGCGCCGTCTGTCGTCGGCAGGAATCGCGGCGATGGGATGGTTAGCGAGGTTGGCCGTCAGCGCGTCGCGTAGAGCTGGGCGGTACTCGATCATCTAGCGAGGGGCTGCACCGGCCGGTTGGTCCTGGCTCACGCGGTGCAGGAACTCCTTCAGGATCTTGTTGAAGGTACTGGCGTGCTCGACCATGAAGCCGTGCGCGGCTCCCGAGATCACGACCAGCTCTGCGCCAGGGATGCGATCGGCAATCTCTTCGCTGTCGCCGCGCGGAGTCAGGATGTCTTGGTTGCCGACAACCACGAGTGTCGGCACGTGTACCTTGTGCAGCTCTTCGGCCAGGTCGTCGGCGGCCGCCAGGATTGCCCGCACCTGAGCGACGAACGAGTGGGTTGGCCGCCCCATTGCCAACGGTCCCAGCCATCCGAACGTGGGCACGAGACGGCGGAACGAACGCGGCGCCATGACCCATCGGGCGGCCTCGCCTGTCATTGCGCCCATGCCGCGCTCCTGCGCAGTCTGCATCCATCGTTCGAGCAGCTCGCGCCGCCACGGCTGGTTGCGACAGGCGGTACACGCCAGTGTCAAAGACAGCACCCTGGTCGGATGCCGCACGCACATCAGCTGGCTGATGGCACCTCCCATCGATGCCCCGACAACGTGTGCAGCATCGACGCCAACATGGTCGAGAACTGCAACAGCGTCGTCGGCCATCTGCTCGATCGAGTAGGTGCCGAACGGCTTGTCGCTGCGGCCTGCCCCGCGATTGTCGAACGCGATCACTCGGTAGTGACGCGCCAACCCGAAACGCTGCATGTCCCAGCCGTGCTTGTCGGCACCGAGGCCCTGAATCATCAGCACCGCTGGCGAATCGCGGCGACCGAATGCTTCGTAGTGGATTCGGACGCCATCGCTCGCGCGTGCGTATGCCATCAGCCCTCCGCCAGAAAGTCAATCGGTGCCACACCGGTGTGCAATCCGCCGAGACCGTCGATCAACCGCTGGATGTGGCGTTGCGTCAGCTCGGCTAGTTCGAGTTCGGCGAGCGGACCGCGCCGCTTGCGCCGGGGCCGGACCGCGGCGCCAACCTCGACTCGAGCCGTGCGGCCGAACGGCGTGCTGATCGACGCGACCGGATACACGGCTTTGCCACTGCTGACAGCGGCAGCAATCAAGTTGGGATCGACGGAACCGGCATGACGCGGATCGCGAGTGCCCTTGGCCGACACCACCACCAACTCGCCGGCGCGCAAGGCGCCGCTGATCTCTTCCGGCTTGTTCAGCAACCCGCCGAGTCGTTGCAGTAAGGGCCCGAGCGGGGCGATGTCGGGCCGACCACCGAAACGCACTGGGCGACCGATGGTCTGGCTCAATGCCCACGCTGAGTAGATCGTGCTGAGCGAGAAGAACCGCGAGTTGGTCACGAGCAGTGCCCCATCGCGCTTGGGCAGGTGTTGCACACCGCCCACGCTGACGTCCCAGCGCAAGGTGGCGGCAGGCGTGAGCAGTTCGATGAGGTGGGCATCGCGGCCCCACTCGTCGACCGAGTCGGCCGGATACCACGATCGCGGAAGGCGGATGACCGGATTCATGCTCAGGCGGCCTGACTTGCCGGAATGCGTACGATCGCTTCCCATTCGAACAATCGATCGATCACGTCCTGGGTGCTGACACGCGGGGTGATCCCGAGAGCTGACTTCAGTCTGGCGCCGTCTGCGAGACGTCCACGATGGATCAACTCCATGACATGTTCTGGCAGTGGTGCACCGAGCAGATAACTGAGGTGACGCACCAGTCGCCACTCGGGCCCGAC
>JAYTZE010000771.1:0-5193 GCA_043742385.1 Ilumatobacteraceae bacterium | reverse complement strand
AAGACGAACTGCGCAACCTCGCACTGCCGTTCAAGGACGGTGAAATACCGTCCGACGGCGAGTTGCGAGTCGCCAAAGCCCAGCTCGTGGGTTGGTTGGAGGGCCTCTTCCACGGTATCCAGGCCACGCTGTTCGCCCAGCAAATCGCCGCTCGCCAGCAGCTGGAGGGCATGCGCCAGTTGCCTCCAGGGGCTATGGCCGGGGGCCCCGGCGGGGGACAGATGCCGCCGGGCGCGGCGATCGACGTGGCCGATCGACCTGGCACGTACCTCTAGAAAACCGACTAAGGTCGAACGAATCACAATCGTGTAAGTAGTCGGTCCGCGAGCGACCATGGGAGGTAATGCGTCAGTGGGGGATTCCTTCACCCACCTCCACGTCCACACCGAGTTCTCGATGTTGGACGGAGCAGCGCGCCTCGACGACCTCGTTGCCAAGGCGGTGGCCGACGGCCAGCCGGCGCTCGGCATCACTGATCACGGCAACATGTACGGAGTCCTCGAGTTCTTCAAGGAGTGCCGAACGCAGGGCGTCAAGCCGGTCATCGGCACCGAGGCGTACATGGCATACGAGACTCGCAGCGAGCGCCCGCCGAGGCGCGGCCGGGTCGATGATTCCGGCGGCGACACCGAGGGCGGCAAGAAGCTCTACTACCACCTCACGCTGCTTGCAGAGAGCGATCAGGGCTATCGCAACTTGATTCAACTGGCCAGCTTGGCGTTCATGGAGGGCTACTACTACAAGCCACGGATGGACTGGGAGTTGCTCGCCCGATATCACGAAGGGCTGATCGCGACCACCGGCTGTCTGGGCGGCCATGTGCTGCAGTCGTTGCTACAAGGCGACGAGAAGGGGGCGCTCGACAAAGCCGGACGCTTGCAGGAGATCTTCGGCAAGGACAACCTGTTCGTCGAGTTGCAGGACCACGGGCTGCAGGCGCAGCGAGACACGAATCCGAAGCTGATCGAGATTGCCCGCAAGATCGGCGCCCCATTGATCGCCACCAATGACTCGCACTACGTGCATCGCGAAGACCACGAGGCACACGACGCGCTGTTGTGCGTGCAAACCGGAGCGACGCTGAGCGATCCGAAGCGGTTCAAGTTCGAAGGTCAAGAGCACTATCTCAAGACCTCGGCCGAGATGCGGTACCTGTTCCGAGATTTTCCCGAGGCGTGCGACAACACGTTGTGGATCGCCGAGCGTGCCGACGTCAACATCGAGTTCGGCAAGCCGCAGTTGCCCGACTTCCCGATCGCCGAGGGCTTTGCCGACGATGCCAGCTACCTCGACCATCTCACATGGGAGGGCGCAAAGCAGCGGTGGGGCCAGGAGTTGCCGCCGTCGGTTGTCGAGCGCTTGGCATACGAGTTGCAGGTCATCAAGAACATGGGGTTCGCCTCGTACTTCCTGATCGTGTGGGATCTGATCAAACACGCCAGGGACAAGGGCATCCGCGTCGGTCCGGGCAGAGGCTCTGCCGCAGGTTGTGCCGTCGCCTATTGCCTGCGCATCACCGATCTCGACCCGATCAAGTACGACCTGTTGTTCGAGCGCTTCTTGAACCCGAGCCGTATATCCATGCCCGACATCGATATGGACTTCGACTCGCGATATCGCGATGAGATGATCCGCTACGCCGCCGAGAAGTACGGACGGGACCACGTCGCGCAGATCATCACGTTCGGCACCATCAAGGCTCGCAACGCGGTCCGCGATGCGGCGCGCGTGCTCGGCTACCCATACGGCGTCGGCGACAAGATAGCCAAGGCCATGCCGCCACTGGTGATGGGCCGTGACACACCGTTGAAATACTGCTTCGAACAGAATCCGAAGTATCTCGACGGCTACAAGGCGGCCAGTGAGCTACGGGCGATGTGTGATGCCGATCCCGATGTCAAGCGGGTCGTCGACGTGGCCAAGGGGCTCGAAGGTCTCAAGCGTAGTGACGGCATCCACGCAGCCGCAGTCGTGATCACCAAGGAACCGCTGACCTCGTACCTGCCGATCCAGCGCAAGCCCGAAGCTGGCGGAAGGCCCGAAGATGCCCCCGTCGTCACTCAGTACGAGATGCACGGCGTCGAGGATCTGGGCTTGCTGAAGATGGACTTCCTCGGCCTGCGCAACCTCGACGTCATCAGCGACACCGTTGCAATGGTTCGCGTTGTCAAGGACCCTGCCTTCGACATCGATGCGGTTCCACTCGACGACCAGATGGTGTTCGACTTGATGGCGCGCGGCGAGACGATGGGTGTGTTCCAACTCGAGTCGCCCCCGATGCGAGCCTTGCTGCGGTCGTTGGCGCCGACCAGTTTCGGCGACGTGTCCGCCGTGCTGGCGCTGTACCGCCCTGGGCCGATGAGCGTCAACATGCACTACGACTATGCCGATCGAAAGAATGGCCGGCAGCCGGTGAGCTACTTCCACGAAGACGCCAAAGAGGTACTCGGCGACACATACGGCCTGATGATCTACCAGGAGAGCGTCATGCGTGTCGCTCAGAAGTTTGCCGGGTACTCACTGGCCGAGGCCGACAATCTCCGCAAGGCAATGGGCAAGAAGTCGCGCGAGGTCATGGCGGACGCGCGTGCGGCGTTCGAGGCTGGAGCCGAGAGCAGTGGCTACGGCCAGGCGCTGGGCAAGCAGCTGTTCGACGTGATCGAACGATTCGCCGACTATGCGTTCAACAAGAGCCACACATTCGGATACGGCCTCATCACATATCAGACCGCGTACCTCAAGGCGCACTACCCGGTCGAGTATTTCGCGTGCCTGTTGTCGAGCGTGAAGAGCAACCTCGACAAGGCAGCGGTGTATCTCAGCGACGCTCGGGCCGCGGGCATCAAGGTGCTGACGCCCGACGTCAATCGATCGGTGATGGACTTTGCCACGGTCACCCCGGAGGAGGTTGCCGCCGAGGTGACGCTGCCCGCCGGGTCGCCTGGTGCGATCACGTTCGGGCTCTCCGCCATCCGCAATGTGGGCGAGGGCCTGGTCGAACTGCTGCTCGGCGAACGCAGTGCCAACGGGTCGTATCAATCGTTCCACGACTTCGCCGAGCGAGTACCGGAGCCCGTGCTCAACAAGCGCACCGTCGAGTCCTTGATCAAGGCAGGCGCGTTCGATGCGCTCGGTCACCCTCGCCGCGGGCTTCTGATGGTCTTCGAACAGATCATCGACGGCACCTTGGTGCGGCGTCGCGAGCGCGATCAGGGCGTGATGAGCCTGTTCGGTGATCTCGGCAGCGACAGCGTCGAGGGCTTCGACGAGCGCGTCGCCATCCCCGTCAACGAGTTCGACAAGAGCGACCGGTTGCGATTCGAGAAGGAGATGCTCGGTCTGTACGTCTCCGACCATCCGCTGCTCGGGGTTGAGGCCGCGCTGCGCCGCAAGGTCGACTGTGGGATTGCCGAGGCACCCGAACGCGACGATGGCTCGGTGCTGGTGCTCGGTGGAGTCATCACCAACATGGCCCGCAAGTTCACCAAGAAGGGCGACCAGATGGCGGTGTTCGTGCTCGAGGATCTCGACAGCACGATCGAAGTCACCGTCTTCCCGCGTGCCCTGACGGAACTCGGCCACAAGCTGGTTGACGACGCAATCGTCACCGTCAAGGGTCGGGTCGACAAGCGTGACGAGGTGCGCGTCGGATTCATGGCCCTCGACGTCAGCATCGTCGAGGGTCTTGACACCGCTTCGTCGGCATCATTGCGGCTCAAGGTGCCGTCGACGACGCTCAACGAACTGAAAATTCATCAGATCCGAAAAATTCTTCGGGACCATCCAGGAGACTCACCTGTCTACCTGCACATCGGTCACGGAAAGATATTGCGCCTGGCAGACGAGTTTTGTGTGGACCTCGATCGGGCCGTTGGCGAGCTGCGAATGTTGCTCGGTCACGACGCCGTCATGCTCTAATCGTCGTCCGCCTTTTCGAAATCGCCGATTTTCTGGCACAATGGGAGCTTCGCACGACGACATGGGGAGCTCTACAGCATGCCAATCCAGGTGGAAACCAGGGACTGTGCAGCGCTCACCGACGCCGATCTCGACGAAATGGCGTCTATGGGCGGAGCGTTCGACATCGGAGTGTTGTCGAAGGCCAAGGAAGATTGGGTGCTGTGCACAACGGCGCGAATCGACGACAAGCTGCACGGATGCACATTCTCGACACTCGAACGCATTGGCGGCACTCCGTGCGTGCTGATCGGACTGATGAGCGTCAAGCGCACCAGTAAGCGCGAGCAAGTATTGAAGGGCCTCATGGGCGAGGCGTTCCACAGGGCCCTGATGGCCTTCCCCGACGAAGACGTCGTTCTCGGTTCCCGGTTCGTGCTCGTCGACGCTCTCGAAGCGTTCAAGCAGGTCGACGAGCTGATTCCTCGGCCGGGTCACCGCGCGGTCGGCGAGGAGCGGGCGTGGGGCCGCCGTCTGTCGAAGCGTTTCGGGGTCGACGCGAGCTACGACGAGCAGTCGTTTGTGGTCAAGTCCAATGGACAGAGCGGTTTCCTCGACCACGAGACGCTGAAGCCCGACAAGATCAAGCCGGAGCTGGCGGCCCTGTTTGCCACGGTCAACCCGAAGAAGGGCGGCTCCTTGGTCGCTCATGGATGGGTGATGGCGGAGGATCTGCTCAAACTGGGCGCTCGCTGATCCAAGAAATTCTGATCCAAGAATCGGTCCCCGACGACGCGCGCGCGGTCGAAGCCGTCATTCGTCGTCGGCGGATGACGAGGGACTTCAGCACCGAACCTCTCGATCCCCAACTCGTTGCCGACCTGGTCGACACGGCCAGACGGGCGCCGTCGGCTGGCTACAGCCAGGGAGTGCACTTCATCGTGCTGACAGGCGGATCCGTGCCCAGGTTCTGGCAGACGACCGCAGCCGACAAGTGGTTCGCCGAGAAGCAGGAAGGTGTCTTGCGGGCACCGGTGATCGTGCTCCCGGTCGCGGATCCGGCCGCCTACACCTCTCGATACGCCGAGACCGACAAGCAGGGTCACGGTCTCGAGATCGCGGACAACTGGGAGGTGCCGTTCTGGCTGACCGACACAGCGATGGCCGTGCAGAACCTGCTGCTGCTCGTCGAAGCTCGTCGGCTGGCAGCGTTGTACTTCGGGATCTTCCGAAACTCCGACGTGCTGATGAAAGATCTCGGTGTTCCAGAAGGCATGCTGCCGGTCGGTGCGGTTG
>JAYTZE010000770.1:0-1150 GCA_043742385.1 Ilumatobacteraceae bacterium | reverse complement strand
CACTCGACGGCGATCTGATCCTCGATGCGACCGATTGCATCGTTGCCCCCGGCTTTGTCGACCTCCATGTGCATCTGCGCGAACCTGGCCGCGAAGATGCCGAGACGATCGAATCCGGCAGTCGCGCTGCCGCCCTCGGTGGGTTCACCGCCATCGTGGCGATGCCCAACACCGAGCCGGCTCAGGATTCGTTGGCGGTGATCGAGTTCGTACGCGCCCAGGCGCGCCGCGCTGCCCTGTGCGACGTGCACCCAGCCGGATGCATCACCATGAATCGCGAGGGCAAGGCGCTTGCACCGTTCGGAGAGTTGGCTGCGGCAGGAGTGCACCTGTTCACCGACGACGGCAATGGTGTGCAAGACCCGCAGCTCATGCGTCACGCCCTGGAGTACGCCGGCGCCCTCGACATCACCCTGGCACAGCATTGCGAGGTCGCTTCACTGACCTGCGGAGCCGTGATGCACGAGGGTTCTTGCTGCAGCCACCTCGGGCTTCCAGGTTGGCCAGCGATCGCCGAGGAATTGATGGTGCATCGCGACATCGAGTTGTCGCGGCTTACTGGTGCGCGCATTCATCTGTTGCACCTCTCGACGGCAGGTAGTGTCGACCTCGTTCGCGCCGCCAAGGCCGACGGCCTGCGCGTCACGGCCGAGGCCACGCCGCACCACTTCACCCTCACCGACCAGATGCTGGCCGGGTACGACGCGGTGTACAAGGTCACCCCGCCTCTGCGTACCGCAGCCGATCTTGCTGCAATCAAGGCAGGGCTCGTCGATGGCACCATCGACGCCATCGCTACCGACCACGCGCCGCATCCGCCGGAGTCGAAGGAAGTGCCGCTCGACCAAGCCCCGCCCGGCATGCTCGGGTTGGAGACTGCGCTCGCTCTGGCCCTCACCGAACTCGACATGCCCGTGGCCGACATCGTCGCTGCCCTGAGTTGGAAGCCGGCGGCAATCGCCGGGATCGATGATCGCCACGGACGCCCGATTGCTGTCGGCGAGCCGGCCAACCTGGTCGTGTTCGACCCCAGTGCCGATTGGACAGTGGTGCCCGCCAAACTGGCCAGCAAGAGTCGCAACACCCCCTATGCCGGGCGCACCCTGCGCGGCAAGGTGCGCCACACGCTGCTGGCCGGCGCCCCCGTCGT
>JAYTZE010000769.1:0-5196 GCA_043742385.1 Ilumatobacteraceae bacterium | reverse complement strand
CGGGCCTCGTCGACACCGAACTCGGTCCCTTCGATGAAGTTCGAGAAGTACGCCTCGAAGAACGGCAGCCAGTTCCATCGTTCCACCGGCAAGGTGACGTGACGCTGGTTCGGTGGCCGTTGTCCGAGGAACTCGACGAGACGCTGCATCGTCGTGATCCGGTGACCGTCGAACGGGTCGCCGGCCAGACGGGCCCGCAACCGATCCGACACCGGTTGCAGTCCGCCGCTGATCGAGCCGAGGACGGCGGTGAGCCGGGTGCGAACCGCCGTGACCGCTGCCGGGTCGAAGTGGCTGGCGATCACATCGAGTTGCTCGAGAGTGGTGCGGATCCGTCCCGGGCCCCCGGAGCGGGCCAGCTCGTCGATGCGGTGCTCGACTGCTTCGACCCCGGCGCGGAACCGTGCCGGGCGCCCGACACGGTCGATGTTGTCGACCAGTGTCCGTGCTTGGCCCGACATCGCCAGGCCGTAGGGCAGCGGCACATCGCCGGGAAGGGCGCGCGGCCCGACGACCGGGTGGACGGTGACGCCGGGCAGCACCAGCAGCGATTGGCGGGGCGGGTCCGGGAGGGCGATGTACATCTCACCGTTGTCGGCGACGCCGCCGGCGAACGCGCTGCGCCCGCACAGCACCCCACCGGGCCAGAAGGTGGCCACGATCTCGTGGAGGTGATCGCGCACTGCCTGTTCCGGAGTGAGCGTCGCACCGACGATGTACAACCCGGTAGCGATTCGCATCGCGTCACCGGCTTTCGCCTTGCGGCTCAGATGGGCGCGGTTTGTACGGGTGACGACCACGAGTACACCATGTGGGTTGGCAACATTCGACACGCTAACTCCCTCCAGCTGACCATCAGAGGCAACAAATGACATTTATATCATGATCACAGGCAACATTTGATAGAAAAATAGACTTTGAAGGGTTTGGCAGCCAGACGAGGACGACATTTCACCAGGAAGGCGGCCAATCTGGGTGTTATCAGCAACATTCGCTCCTGTTATAGGGCAGGTAGGCAACATCTTTGCCGATAACTAGGGTGTCTGCGAAGTGGTTGATGGTCCGCGCCGACGACGCGACCGCCTCTGTCCTCGAGGATCCGCGACCGATTCCGAACGTGTAACTACATTTCTTCGAGTTGGGGTTTGCCCATGGCATGGAAGGGGTGGGGGTCTTGGTCGCGGCGGCGGTTGGTCGTTGCGTCGCTCAGGGGGTGCTGTCACTGGTCTCGGTGTTGGTGACGACGGGGGCTCTGCCATTGGAGGCCTCCTTGCTGTAGCAACCGAGGCGAAAGTAGCAACCGAGTTAGCAACCGAGCAGCAACCGTTCCGCATCGAATGGTCCACCCGCGAGTGATGGGTCGTAGGTGGCGTCCACTGACGTGAACCTGCTTACGCCGCCGGAACCATCAGACGATTACGACCCGAACGCGGCCGGTATCGAAGCTGGCGAAACCGATGGGAAATCGCGCGCCGTTGTTGAGGGCGTCACTGGCAATGTGCGGTCGACGTCGACCGGTTGGACGGCGGGACGGACTCGCACGACCGAGCACATGGCGTAGCGACGCCACCTTGCACCTTATTGAACAAATGTTCGATGCTTGAATGATGGATGTTCACGACATCAAAACGCCCGGCGGTGGGCGGCAATGGCGCCGTTGTCGCGGGATGAGACCTTCGGTTCGACTACGGGAGTTTGCCAGTGGTTTCGCGGAGACGTTTTGCGAGAGCTTCCAACATCCGCAACAAGATGGCTGCGTTGTCGCCCGCTACTGCCAGGAAACTCTGCCGCGAGAGCTCGACCGAAGTCATCTCGCTCGTCGTCGTCACGGTTGCAGAGCGGGGGCCCGGATCGAAGAGGGCGATCTCGCCGAAGAACTCCCCAGGCCCGAGCTGGGCGATGGTGTGGCCGTGTCGACCGACGTCGACTGTCCCATCGACGATGATGTAGCAGACCTGCGACTTCGTGTTCTCAGGTACCACACAGCACTCGGCGGGCCAGCGACGGCTCATGCACGCGCGTGCAACCTCGTGCAGTTGTCGCTTCGACAGCCCGGCGAACAGTGGCACACCAGCGAGCACGTCCATCTTCAATCT
Organism: Ilumatobacteraceae bacterium; assembly: GCA_043742385.1. Classification (GTDB taxonomy): domain Bacteria; phylum Actinomycetota; class Acidimicrobiia; order Acidimicrobiales; family Ilumatobacteraceae; genus JAENVT01. Next base: position 3,100 of record JAYTZE010000769.1, on the reverse strand, counting down.
AATCGCCAACTTCACGTTGTGGCCTTTTGTCGGGCCTCCGCGTGGCATGGGTGCGTGGACGGGCCAACTACTAGCAACGTAAGTCACGATACGACCTCCCACGACGACGAACCGAGGCGACCATACCACTGACGCGGCAACGCAATGAGCGCCCGCCCAACCCGGTGCGGTAGTGCCACACGATTTCACAGGTGCCACCCCGGTGCGGTAGTGCCACGCGATTTCACCGGTCCCACCGAGCGCTTTCCACAACCCCGATGTCGAATGTCGCAACCGTTCGGCGCTAGGTCCAGGCACATGTCAGGCCAATGTTGAGTCTCGTCAACCGCTGCTGGCCATCCAGATCGCGGTTATATCGCGGCTTTCGGGTGGTCGCAATCAACTGGGAATGGCGGTTCTTCAGTTCGTGAAAGTCTCGCATGACGTCGTTGGGGCTTGGCCATGGCATGGAAGGGGTCAGGGGTTCAATTCCCCTCAGCTCCACGAAACCCTTATGAATTAAGGGACTGAGGATGTCTCATGCCTCATTGAGTCGTTCTCGATTCGGCCAGACACCTTCCATGGCGCACCGCAACCTGGGGATCCGAGCTGACCGGAACTGGCAGAATTCTGTCGTGGTCCGGTTTGGCGAGATCGAGGTTGATGTGCCTCGTCGCGAGGTTCGTCGTGCCGGGACGATGGTTCACCTGGAACCACAGGCGTTTGACCTTCTGGTCGCTCTCTTGGAAAACCGCGACCGGGTGTTGTCGAAGATCGAACTGCTCGACGGAGTCTGGGGACATCGTTTCGTCTCCGAAGCGAACCTGACAACCCGTATCAAAGAGATCCGTCGCGCCGTCGGCGACGACGGTGCACGACAGCACACGATCAAGAATGTTCGCGGCCGAGGGTATCGCTTCGTGGCGAACCTGGAACTGGCGAGTCCACCCGCCATCATTCGGGTACCGCTCCGGCTGATTGGGCGTGACGATGAGACGGAGGCGTTGATTGCCGCTCTCGCTGATTCGCCGGTCGTCACGCTGACGGGGCCAGGCGGGGTAGGCAAGTCGACGCTTGCTCGTGCCGCGGCCGACCTGGCAACAAAGTCGTATGCCGATGGTGTCCGCCTTGTGGAGCTGGCCACGCTCGAAAGCGGCGACCAGGTCCTGCCTGCCATTGCCCGCGCCCTCGACATCGTGCTCGTCAGCGACGGGCCCGACAGCGCGGTACGAGCGATTGCCGACGTCGACGTCTTGTTGGTGCTCGACAATTGTGAGCATGTGGTCGACGATGTGGCGGCGTTGCTCGATCGCGTGATGGCGGTCGGCGGCGCTCGGGTGCGCGTGCTCGCAACCAGTCAGGTGCGCCTCGGTCTCAGCGTCGAACAGCTGCTCAACGTGCATCCACTCACGTCCTCGCAGGCAGTCGAACTGTTCACGGTTCGTGCACTCGCAGTGAGTCCGACGTGGGACCTCGACCACGCCGGACCAAGTCGGGTTGCCACGCTCCTGGCCGGGCTCGATCAGTTGCCGCTCACCATCGAGATGGCTGCCGCACGGCTCGGGTCGATGACGTTCGACGAACTCGAATCAGCCATTGGCGATGGGATGCCGATGCCGGTGACTCACCGATCGCCAGCGCGTCGACACCGCTCGCTCGACTCGCTGGTGACGTGGTCGGCCGAATTGCTCGAAGCACCGCTGCGACGCACACTGACCGAATTCTCGGTCTTCGCCGGTGCAGTCGCACCAGCGGATGCAGCGGCTGTGCTTGCGTCCGACCCTGCGGCGGTAGTCTTCGATCTCGCCTCACTCGCAGAGCGGTCGCTGCTCGTCGCCGAGGTCGACGGGCCCACCACGCGGTACCGAATGCTCGCGACTGTGCGGGCCGTGGCCGGACATTGGCTGGACGAGTCGCGTGCATCTGACGACGTGCGTCGACGCCACGCCGAGCACTTCGCTGACGCGACCCGGCTTGTCGATCGTCAGATCCGCACACCCGGTGAGGCCGAGGGTCGACGGCGGCTGAACTCGATCGTGGCGGAGGTGCGGGCCGCGCACCGGTGGGCGCAGCGACACGAACCGAAGCTGGCCTCGAGCATGAGTGGTGCGTTGCACCTCGCCGCGTACTCGACCTTCTGGAGCGAACCAGCGGCATGGAGCCGCTCACTGTTGGCGCAATACCCCGATGCAGCCGGCGACGCGCTCTATGGGGCTCGTCTTGTCGTGGCGGCCGAAGCGACGAATCGCGGTGAGCTCGATGATGCGCGCTCCGCCGCCACCGCAGCAGTTGCTGCCCAAGACCCGACTGTGCGCTTGACCGCGTTGGAAATCCTTGCCGACGTGGCGGTCTACGCGGGACACCTTTCGGAGGCCGCGTTGGTGACCGAGCAGCTCCGGTCGCTCGGTGAAGAGCTCGGCGATTCGCACGCGGTGGCGATAGCTGCGGTCGACGCCGCTCTGGCGCTGGCGTACGGCGGCGACGCGTCCCTTGCGCTGACGCACCTCGACGGAGTGAATTTGGACGCGATGTCCCTGTCGGATCGCGCATGGATCATGTATGCACGCGGTGAGGCGCTGAGTGCGGGGGCTCTCCCGGATGCAACAACGACCTTCATCGCGGCCATCGAGCTGGCGCGCACGATCGGCAATCCGTTCGTAACATCCGTGGCGCGTATGTCATTGGCTGCAGAGCATGCTCGTGCTGGGCAGCTCCACCAGTCCCTCGACGCGTATTCCGCCTGTCTCCACGAGTACGTCCGCCACGGCAACTTTGTGCACGCCGTCACGACCCTCCGCAATCTCGTGGAAATGTTGGTCACCTTGGGCGATGACCGCGCTGCAGCCTTGCTCGCTGCGGCCACGTCGAGCCAACAGCTTCGGCCGAGCTACGGTCCCGAAGTGGTGCGGTTGTCAAGGGTGGTCGCCGGCATCGAACAGCGAGTCGGAGCAAGTCGGTTCGGCGCGTGGACCGACGAAGGTCGGTTGCTCGACCTACCTCAAGCCGTACAGATGGCCGCCGATCTCATCGACCGGCATCGGACCTGATCCTCAGACAATCCTCAGGTCGTCCACGAGCGGTCAACGAAAGTCCGTGGTCTCGTGGGCGCCATGAACACTCA
>JAYTZE010000768.1:0-2609 GCA_043742385.1 Ilumatobacteraceae bacterium | reverse complement strand
CACATGAGCCGCGACGCTTCCACGCGGCGGTACCAGCGGCTGGAACTCGTGGCCGACGCGCACGAGGGCGTTGGCCATGCTGACCACGACCTTGCCTTCAAGGGCCGCCGCGTTCTCCTGTGCCGTCGTCGCCGCAGAATCCCAGGGCGTGGCGATCACCACGACATCGCAATCGGCGGCTGCAGGATTGTCTCCGTAGGACAGCAGCGATTCGAGGTCGGGCCACTTGGCGACGAGTCCGTCACGAGCCTCCATCGCCCGATACTTCGAGCGCGAGCCGATCACCACTGCATAACCGATAGACGCCAGACGACCGGCCAGCGCGCTACCCGCCGGCCCGGTACCACCGAGGATGCCAATTCGCATCGCCGCAGCCTTGCACACCGCCGACGCCGTTCACCAAGGGTCAGCCCCAAGGTCGGCGAACCGACGTGACTACGATCACGGGCATGGGTCTCCTCGACGGCAAGAACATCGTGATCACCGGCGTGCTCACCGACGCCTCGTTGGCATTCGGTGTGGCCAAGCTGGCGCAGGAGGAAGGTGCCAACATCGTGTTGACAGGAGCCGGCCGGGCACTGAGCCTGACCGAGCGCGTCGCCCGTAAGTTGCCACAACCGGTCGACGTCTTTGAGCTCGATGTCACCGTGCCGGAGCACCTCGACAACGTGCGCGACGCGCTGCACGCCAAATGGGGTCGGGTCGACGGTGTGCTGCATGCGATCGGCTACGCCCCCGAGCCGTGCCTCGGCGATGACTTCATGGCCCCGACGTGGGCCGACGTATCGGTGGCACTGCACATCAGTGCCTACTCGCTGAAGGCCCTCGCCGATGCGTTCGCTCCGCTGATGACCAACGGTGGATCATTCGTCGGCCTCGATTTCGACAACACCGTTGCCTGGCCTGCGTACAACTGGATGGGCGTCTCCAAGTCGGCGCTCGAGAGCGTCAGCCGGTATCTCGCCGTTGCGCTCGGCGGCCGAGGAATTCGCTCCAACCTGGTCGCCGCCGGGCCCGTCAAGACCATGGCAGCCAAGAGCATTCCCGGCTTCAAGAAGTTCGAGGACATCTGGGACGATCGCGCCCCGCTCGGATGGGATGTCACCGATTCGTCGGCCGTGGCCAAGGCGTGCGTCGCGCTGCTCAGCGACTGGTTCCCGGCGACCACCGGGGAGATCATTCACGTCGATGGCGGCTACCACGCCACGGGTGCCTGAGCCGCCACCTGGTGTTCAGCTGGACTGGGTGCCAATCCAACCGTTGATGTCGACGATGACATCGGTCGGCGCGTTGCTGTACAGACAGATCGTTCCGCTCGACGACACAGGTGCAATCACCGCGTTGGCGACTGTTGAGCCAGCGGAGTAGTTCAAGCTCGAGACCTCCTCGAGCACACCGCAGGCAAAGACTGTGACGAATCCATCAGCCAGCGGGTTCGTGGCCGTGACGTTCAAGGAGACGGCTGCAACACCATTGGCCGGAACGAGGCCGGTGAAATCGGTGACGCGTACCTCGAGCACATTGCTGCCCCCGATCATGACCTTCGGGACGTCACGAAGAACCTTCGGGCTATCGCCCGCGCGGGTGTCGAGCACACGCGCCGAATCGATCGCGTTGAAACCCGACCCTGCCTTCAGCCAGCCATTGACATCGACGATCAAGTCGGTGGTCGCCATTGAGTAGAAGCACACCGTCCCTGCCGCGGACACCGGAGTGAGCACTGCGTTGGCGACGGTCTGCCCGGCCACAAAGTTGAGACTCGACACCACTGCTCGGGTTCCGCACGCGTACACCGTGATGAAACCCGAGGCCTCCGGGTTGGTGACGATCACGTTCAACGACACCGAGCCAACACCGTCAGCCGGGATGTACCCCGCTAGATCCGTGAGCCGCACCTCGATCATGGTGTCCCCAGCGACCTTTGTCGTGCCGACCGCCCGCAACGCGTCGGGACTGTTGCCGGCGCGCGTGTCGAAGACACGTTTCGGTCCAACAGAGGTGAATGCGGCACCGGTCGCAAACCATCCGTTGATGTCGACGACGATGTCGGTCAGTGCGTTGGCATAGAAGCACACCATGCCCGCGGCCGAGACCGGGGCGATGACAGCGTTGGCGACGGTGCCCCCCGCAGGGAAGTTGACGCTCGAGACAAGCTCACGAGTTCCACACCGATACACGGTGATGAACCCGTCAGCGGACGACCCGGTCGATGTCACATTCAACGACACGGCGCCGACGCCTGCTGCCGGGACCAACCCAGCGAGATCGATCATCTGTACCTGAAGCTCGTGGCCGCCGCCGATCTGCTGCTTGGCGACAACCCGCAACGCGTTCGGGCTCTGCCCGGCACGAGTGTCGAACACGCGCTTGGGTCCAACTGATGTGAAGTCCGTCCTCGGTGGGCTGATGACTAGGTCCGTCCTCGGTGGGCTGATGATGTTGAGGATTTGGCTGCCGATGCCCTGGTTACCGGCCACGTCGGTGATCGTCACGATCACCACATTGGTGCCCGGTGGAAGAGGGTTCGGTGGGGTGACGGACCATGTGCCGTCTGCGCCGACCGTCGTCGTCATCGTCTGACCGGCAACCCTGACCATGACGCTCGACCC
>JAYTZE010000767.1:0-2610 GCA_043742385.1 Ilumatobacteraceae bacterium | reverse complement strand
GTGTCACTGCCTTGAAAACGGCATCTTTCGGAACCATGACTGCCTCCCACATGCCCGACCGCCAGCGTACCGCCGCGCGTCGCCGACAATTTTCGTACCGCGGTCAGATCACCAGCGCCAAAAATCACCAGCGCCAAAAATCACCAGCGCCAAAAATCACCAGCGATAGTGGGCGAAGGCCTTGTTGCTCTCGGCCATCTTCTGCATGTCGTCGCGACGCTTGATCGACGCGCCAAGACCGTTGGCAGCGTCAAGCAACTCGCCCGCCAGGCACTCGGCCATTGTCTTTTCACGACGGGCACGGCTGAAATCGACGAGCCAACGAATGGCCAACGTCGATGCACGGCGCGGGCGCACTTCCATCGGCACCTGGTAGGTGGCGCCACCAACGCGGCGACTCTTCACTTCCAACGGAGGCTTGATGTTGTCGAGGGCTCGCTTGAGGGTTGCGATCGGCTCGGCGCCTGACTTCTCCTCAACGATCTTCAACGCGTCGTAGACGATCTTCTCGGCAACGGACCGCTTGCCGTGGAGCATCACCTTGTTGGTGATCTGAGCGACGAGCAGTGACCGGTAGATCGGGTCGGGAGTCAATTCGCGACGCTGTGCGGGACCTTTACGAGGCATGAGTCGGCGATCCTTACTTCACGAGCTTTGCGCCATAGCGGCTGCGTGCTTGTTTGCGGTTCTTCACGCCGGCAGCGTCGAGCGCGCCCCGAATGATCTTGTAACGCACGCCGGGGAGATCGCGAACGCGACCACCGCGGACCAGCACAATCGAGTGCTCCTGCAGGTTGTGGCCCTCGCCAGGGATGTACGCCGTGACTTCAACACCGCTGGTCAGGCGGACACGAGCGACCTTACGCATTGCCGAGTTCGGTTTCTTGGGTGTGTTGGTATACACCCGGGTGCACACGCCACGACGCTGCGGCGAGCCCTTCAGGGCGGGCGTCTTCGTCTTCGAGAATTTGGTGCTGCGACCTTGCCGGACGAGCTGCTGGATGGTGGGCACGCGTCTACCTTTGCGAATGTTTTGTCAACTTCGGCGCCGGTGATCCAACGCAGGACCCTGCAATGTTAGAGGCGGCAGGTGAAAGGGGCAACACGCGCCTCGGTCGTAGGACCAAGTTTCCTGGTTGTGATACACATTTGCTCCGAAATTACCCACCCGGGGACCTTCAGGAAACTGTCAAGAATGCCGATGATTTCGTCATGCCATTGGCAGTAATCGGCGGGTACCTCGTGTGCCTCGCGCTTCTGGCGCGTTGGGGGCGCGAATCAATCGCGCACCGACGCCGAATCAACAAGCTTGATTTTCGCATCCACGTCAACGGCATCCGCGGAAAATCAACAGTCACCCGAATCATTGCCGGGTTGCTTCGCGAAGGCAACGTGGTCACGGTCGCCAAGTCGACGGGCACGGCAGCAGCGGTGATCAACCGCGACGGAGTCGACGAGCCGATCAATCGCAAAGCTGCTCCGACCATCCTCGAACAGATCGAGGTGACCAAGAGGTACGTACGAGACGACGTGCGCGCGCTGGTGATCGAATGCATGGCGTTGAAGCCGCAGTACCAGGCCGTGAGCGAGAAGATGATCGTGCGCTCCAACATCGGCGTGATCACCAACGTGCGTGAGGACCATCAAGACGTGATGGGTGAGACGTTGCCGGAGATCGCCCGGTCACTGCTGTCGACGTGTCCGTACAACGGTGTGCTGATCACATCCGAGCGCAACCCGGAGATCGTGCCGATCATGGAAGAGGTCGCCGCCAAGCGTGGCAGTCGTCTGATCGTCGCCGACCCGGAGTGGGTCACTGACGAAGAGTTGGAAAGGTTCGACTACATCGCCTTCAAGGAGAACGTGGCCATCGCTTTGGCAGTGGCCGAGTTGGCCGGCATCCCCCGCGACGTCGCCTTCCGTGGAATGTGGGCCGCGGAACCTGACCCCGGTGTGCTGCGCATGAAGGAACTGAAGATCCTTGGCAAGCGCGTGACGTGGGCCAACCTGTTCGCCGTCAACGATCGCGAGTCGATGACGGTGGCCATGGAGAAGCTCGTTCCCTTCATGACCGCCGAGACGACAACCGTCGGGATCCTCAACAACCGTTCCGACCGCGAGCGACGGGCCGTGCAGTTCGCGGAAGTCGCCGTGCAGGACCTCGACTTCATGCGCCTCGTCACCTTCGGTGCGTTCGAGAGTCTCGTCACTGATCTGCTCGTGCAGAACGGCTACCCGCTCGACCACATCATCAACCTGGGCGACACCCACAACCCGCCGGTCGAGACGATTGTCGACCGGATGATCGGGCAAATGCCGACGGAGCACGTACTGGTTGTCGGCTTCGTCAACATTCACACTCACCAAGCAGAGATGATGCTCGACTACTTCGAGAACATCGCCGAACCCTGGGCGCAAGAGGCAGCGACATCCGATCGCGGCGAGGCCGAATAGGTGCACGATTACCTTTTCTCGTCCGAGATCGTGCGTTTCGCGTTCGTCTTCGGCATCTGCGTATCGATGATGCTCTACGAGCGTCTGCACCTGACGACCGGCTCGATCGTCGTGCCCGGCTACATCGCCGTGTTCCTGGTGTACCCGATGGTGGTC
>JAYTZE010000766.1:0-2615 GCA_043742385.1 Ilumatobacteraceae bacterium | reverse complement strand
CTGCGCTGGCTGCTGGCAACACACCGACCATCCTGTGGGCTCGGCGCCCCGAGCTGGCGGCACAGATCAACGATGCCCACGTCAACGGTGACTACCTGGCCAGTTTCATGCTGCCCGAGCAGTTGCGGGCTACGAGTTCGTTGGAGGAGGCGGTCAGCCATGCAGACGTGCTCGTGATGGCGGTGCCCTCGCACGGCTATCGCGATGTGGCCGCTGCGGCGGCGCCGTTCCTGCGGCCGTGGGTGCCGATCGTGACGCTGACCAAGGGCATCGAGCGCAGCTCGCGCAAGCGCATGAGCGAGGTCACCGCCGACGAGATGCCCGGCCATCCGGTGGCCGTGCTCACCGGGCCGAACCTGGCCAAAGAGATTCTCGGTGGCCAGCCGGCGGCCAGCGTGGTGGCCATCGACGACGAGGTGATCGCCGCCGAACTGCAGCGCATCTTCAGCAGGCCGAGCCTGCGGATCTACACCAACCCCGACGTCGTCGGCTGCGAGGTCAGTGGCGTGGTGAAGAACGTGATTGCCATCGCCAGTGGAATGGCCGAGGGCATGGGCTTCGGCGACAACACGCGGGCGACCATCATCACGCGTGGATTGGCGGAGATGACCCGCCTCGGGATGGCGATGGGCGGCCAGGCCACGACGTTCTCGGGGCTGGCGGGCATCGGCGACCTCATTGCAACGTGCTCGTCGAAGCAGAGCCGCAACAACACCGTCGGAATTCAACTGGGCCAAGGCCAGCGGATCGACGATGTGCTGGCCTCGATGAGCATGGTGGCCGAGGGTGTGAAGAGCTCGCCGAGCGTGCTCGATCTGGCCCGCCGGTATGGCGTCGAGATGCCGATCACGGAACAGGTGGTGGGGGTGTGCCATCACGGCCGCACCGCGCCTGAGGCGCTCGGTGCGCTGATGCAACGAAGCCGCAAGAGCGAGCTCGACTGAGCCCGTGACGTGCACAGGTATCGTCGGCGGGCGTTGGCGGGCGACGGTAACCCAGTGGGGCTCGGTCGAGCCGTGGGATGGGTCCAGCGTCATCGACTGGTTCGTCGCCGCTGACGACCGTTGGCACCGGCCGCAGCACGAGACGTCGACGCGACAAACACTGATTGCCGGCACGCCGGTCGTCGAGACCCGCGTGCGCATCCCCGGCGGCGATGCAGTGCAACGCGTGTACTCCGTCGCCGATGCTGGTGGTCTCACGATCATCGAGGTGACGAACGACGCGACGCTGCCGATCGCAGTTGCGTTCACGGGCGGCGGCTTGGTGTCGCGCCGCCCTCCGACGTCGATGCCCCCGCAGGGAATCGACCTTCCGGTCGACGCGGTGATCTATCCGATCGGCCACCAGGCCACGGTGATGGTCGCCCGCGCGCACAGCGGTGCGGCGAGTGCCGTCCTGCCTGACGTGCTCGCCCCCGCGGATCAAGTGGCCCGTGGTTGGCTTGCCCAGACCGAGCGTGCCAGCCGTCTGCACCTGCCGGATGCGGCGATGGTCGAGGCGGTCACGGCGGCGCGCTGCGAACTGCTGCTCAATGGACCCGATGCGGTCGATTCGGCGGCCTTCATCCTGGGCGTCGCCGAACTGGTGCGACTTGGGGATCCCCCCTCGATCTGGGTGCCAGACATCGCCGAACACCTGCAGCGATTGGCGCGCTCTGGCGCCCAGATCCCGGGTTTTCTCGTCAACGACGGTGTGGTCGAGGCCGCAGCGCGAGTCCTGCACGCGGCGGCCGAGCACCGGGCGGTCGACGACCTTCGTCGGATGACCCTGCACTCCCAGCACGACGATGCTGTGGGCGGTTGCCCATCGCAGCCTGCGTTGGTGCCGACGTGGGTGGAGCGCCACCTGGTGATCTCCGATGAGCACGCCGCGCAACTGATGCCGAGGACATTCCCACCCGGCTGGCTCGGTGTCGACTTCGAGGCTCACGGCCTGGCCATCGGGTTGGCGTCGACGCTTTCGTTCGCCGTCCGATGGCACGGCGACCGGCCTGCAGTGCTGTGGGAGGTCACGGGCCCACCGATGCCCCTGAGTCATGCAACCTGGACGACCGGCCAGCTGTCGGGCGAAGCACTGTGGCCGCCGGTCAGCGGAGCGCCTACCGACGCTGCGTCTACCGACGCTGCGTCTACCGACACGTCGTCTACCGACACGTCGTTCAGCTAGAGGCTCTACGGCTCGAGGATTGCGGCATCGTCCGTGCGGATTCCACCGGGCTCGAGCACTGTCGCGTAGACACGACTGACCGGGCCGCGCTCGTGATGCATCACCCTGACGTCGCCGTCGATGAACCACGGCTTGTTGGTCTTGCATGGCAGCGCGTAGCAGCTGACCTCGCACAGCACCTCGCCGATTCGCAGGCGCACTCCGGCGCGCACCTCGGCCCACGGTAGGCCACTGATGGTGACGTTCTCACCGGCCCTGCCCGGCGCCAGCGGATGGCCGGCGCGGATGAAGCCGTCGATCACCTCGCTGCTCCAGATGCACAACGCCTGCCACGGGCGGCCGTGGTGCATGCGCGTTGCCTGACGATCGCCGATCATTCCCTTCCATGTGACCTCGGCCGGGTCGATCGGCAGCTTCGGCAGCCCACCGCTGGAAACGCTGAGCTG
>JAYTZE010000765.1:0-5211 GCA_043742385.1 Ilumatobacteraceae bacterium | reverse complement strand
TGACCAAGAGCACGAAGAAGTTCTTGAACTCGCGTTCGGTCAACCTGTCGCCGTCGATCGTTGGTGCCAGGATGTCGCTGATCACGTCGTCGGTCGGGTCGGCGCGACGCTGTTCGGCCTGAAGTTCGGCGTATCGATACAGATCGAGTGCTGCGGGCGAACGGAAAGGGATCGACTTGAACTCGTCGGTGTCGGTCAGGCCCAGCGGATGATCGGTGAACTCGGGATCAAAATTGCCCAGCAAGGCGTCGCCACGCTCGACCAACCAATCGCCATCTCGCTCGGGAACACCGAGCAGCGCTCCGAGCATGCGCATCGGCAGTTGTTTGGCGATGCGTTCGACGAAGTCGAACTCTCTGCCGCTGCCGAGTGCCTCGTCGACCACGGTACGGGCCAACAGCCGGATGCCGTTCTCGTAGGCGTAGACCTCGCGGCGGCTGAATGGCTTCGACACCAGCCGGCGATATCGAGTGTGTTGCGGCGGGTCGTACTCCAACATGTTGCGCCTGGCCTCGAAGTCGTCGAGGCTCATCTCCTCAAGCGTGATGCCCTGCGCGCTCGAGAACGTGTCGACGTTGCGGCTGACGTGCAGCAGATCGTCATAGCGAGTGATCGCCCAGAATCCTTTGCCCCCATCGTGCTCCGGCCACCAACTGACAGGATCACTGTCGCGGAGGCGTTGGAAGGTGGCGTACGGAACGCCGGCGACATAGGCGTCGGGATCCGTGATGTCTGCGTCGGCCCGACCGAGGTCGACAAGCGCTGAGCTCATCCGGCAATGCTAGTTCGGCCCCTAACGAGTTGAGGCGGCGCCAACCGCGACGGGGGTGCGGCGCAGCGGAGTGTTTCGTGACCTACCGGGGTGGCTCCAGACACTCCACTCAACCGCAGCCAGATGAATGACATATCGGCGCGGTCGCACACGCCATGAGTCAAGATTGTGCTTATGGACTTTGCGGGGCGTGTTGCGATCGTCACAGGTGGTGCCTCCGGCATGGGGGCTGCAACGGCACGCCGCCTGGCGGCCGGAGGGGCCCACGTGCTGATCGTCGACCGCAACGCCGGTCTCGCATCGACGGTCGCTAGTGAGATCGCCGGAGCCTCGATCGTCGGCGATGTTGCCAACTCGGAGTTCTGCGACGGTGTGATCGCTGCGGCAATGAGCCACCATGGCCGTCTCGACGTGCTTGTCAATGCTGCCGGGGTGATCGTGCGAGCCAGCGGCAAGGACACGACCGACGAGCAGTGGGCGAGAGTCATGGGGGTCAACGTCAGTGGCACCTTCTTCATGTGCCGGGCAGCGCTGCGGGCAATGAAGCCGCATGCCGGGGGAGCGATCGTCAACTTCGGTTCGATCTGGGGTGATCTCGGCTCGGCGGGAGTTGCCGCATACTGCGCGTCAAAGGGTGCTGTGCACAACCTGACGCGCGCGTTGGCGATGGACCATGCCGCCGACGGAATCCGCGTCAACGCCGTGTGTCCGGGTGAGGTCAATACACCGATGCTGCAATCCGAGCGGTCCGAGGCGGTGACCGATCAACTGCTAGCGGCGATCGCTGCCTCTGTGCCCATGGGCCGGCTTGCCGACCCCGACGAGATCGCCCGGGTTGTGTGTTTTCTGGCGTCCGATGATGCCAGCTATATGACCGGCGCCACGGTCAGCGTCGACGCCGGATACGGGGCGAGGTAGGCATGGAGTATCGGCGGCTCGGTCGCACGGGGGCGCTGGTCGCGCCGCTGGCACTCGGTACCGACAACATCTTGAATCCGACGCCAGAGGACGAATCGAGCCGCATGATCATCCGCGCGCTCGACGCCGGCATCAACCTCATCGACACCTCGAACAGCTATGGAGCCGGCGAGGCCGAGCGGGTGATCGGTCGAGTGCTTGCCGAGAGTGGTCGGCGCGACGAGGTCGTGATCGCCACCAAGGTGCACTACCCCACCGGACCTGGCCCGAATGAGCGCGGCAACTCCCGACTGCACATCATGCGCGCCTGCGAGCAATCGTTGCGTCGTCTGCAGACGGATCGCATTGACCTCTATCAGTTGCATCGGCCCGACTTCGACGTACCCATCGACGAGACGCTTGGCGCGCTGTCCGACCTGGTGCACCAGGGAAAGGTCTGCTACATCGGGAGTTCGACGGCCCCGGCGTGGAAGGTGCTCGAGGGTGTGTTGCTGGCCGAATTGAAGGGACTCGTGCCGTTCGTGACCGAGCAGCCGCCGTACAACTTGCTCGATCGGCGCGTCGAGAACGAGTTGGTGCCGATGGCGTTGCGGTATGGGCTGGGACTGCTGCCATGGTCGCCGTTGGCGATGGGCGTGCTCGCTGGCCGGTACGCCGACGACAACATCCGGCCCGAGGGATCTCGCGCCTCGCTGCGCGGCGGGATCTACGCCGACCGGGTCAGCCAGAAAGCGGTCGAGGCAGGCAACCAGTTCGTACGCGTGGCTCGCGAAGTGGGCATCGATCCGGCACGTCTTGCAATCGCCTGGGTGATGAATCAGCCTGCAGTCGTTGCTCCTCTGATCGGTCCAAAATCTGTGGAGCAGCTCGAGCATCTGTTGCCCGTGATGGACATGACCATCTCTGCCGACGTTGCCGCAGCGTGCGACACGATCTGCGCGCCCGGCAGCGCCGTCGCCAACTTCCACAACTCGGCGCCCTGGATGAGGATGCGGATCGATCCATGAGACGTTGGGGTGTTGTTCTACTCGTGGTCACGATGGGCGCGTGTGGTGACAACCAGTCTGCGAGTCTCCCGGCAACCACAACCACAACGACGACAACCAACACAACAGCGACGACGACAACGCCGTGTCCTGTGTTCACCGACACCGACGTCCAGTCCGAAGGGTTTCCCGGACAATTGTCGGGGCTTGTAGGCGCCGATGTTCGCACCGGGGTTCAGCCGTGTAGCGAGCGCTTCGTACTCGAACTCCAAGGCACCGGTGAGTTTCCGGGCTGGTGGGTGCGATACCAGGCGGCTCCGCTGACGGACGATCCGCGAGGTGAGCCGGTCGATGTCATCGGCACAGCTTTCATCGTGGTGACCGTCGAGTCGTGGATGAACAACATGGAAGGCGAGGGTTACCAGGGGCCGACGCGCATCACGCCGACGAATGTGTCGCACATGAAGGAACTGGTGATGCTTGGCAACTTCGAGAGTGTGACCCTATGGGCTATCGGGTTGGACCGGCAGCGGCCGTTCGAGGTGACGACCCTCGACAACCCACCCCGACTGGTGATCGATATCGCCACGGGCTGAACCTGCCGAGATGCCGCAAAGGCGAGGACCTTTTCCTCTGTTGTTGGGCAGCGTGCGGCAAGACAATGACGGTATGACGATGAAGATCATTGTCGGCGTCGACGGGTCCGAACCTTCGTTCGATGCGTTGCGGTGGGCGGCCTACGAGGCACGTCGTCGCGGCGCCGAGTTGATGCTCGTGTCGTGCTACACGGTACCCGCGTTGGGTGGTATCGACGGTGCGATCAATCCGAGTTCGATCGACGTCGAGGTATTGAAAGCGGCGATGGCTGCCGTGATCGCGCATGCAACGGAGATCGTGGCGGCAATCGATCCAGAGCTCGTCGTGTTCGGTGCGACCCCGATGTCGTCGCCGGTCGTCGGCATCACCGAGCCCGCTGTCGCGGGAGACGAGATCGTCGTTGGAGCCACCGGGCATTCCGGAATGCGGTACGGACTGATCGGCTCGGTGACAACGGGGGTCTCACATCGTGCGCACGTACCGGTGATCGTGGTGCCCTTCAAGTCGCCTACTGGCTTCGGCAACACGATGAAGAGAATCGTTGTAGGCGTCGACGGTTCACCCGAATCGTTGGGAGCACTCGAGTGGGCATACGACGAGGCGCTCGCGACCGGAGCCGAATTGGCGATCGTTCATGCGTGGATCTACCCCTACACCGTTACGTGTAACTCGATTCGCGAAATCCGCAAGCCGTTGGAGCTTGAAGCCGAGAGGGAGCTGCAATCGAGCGTCGATTTGCTGGGGAAACGGCTGGCCGACGGTGCGGTGGTCGTGCACTCAACGCTGTGTGAGAACACGCCGGCCGAGGCCCTGGTGCAGGCCGGGATCGGTGCCGATTTGATCGTCGTCGGCTCACGTGGCAGAGGGCGATTGCGTTCGGTCCTGCTCGGCTCGGTCAGTCGGACGGTGGTGTACAACGCGCTGTGTCCTGTCGCTGTGATCCGCATCGCTGGAGCTCGGCAACTGCACAACCATGAGCGGTTTCGCCACGAATCGTCGGTGTCGCAAGTAGCCGTCGCGGCCAACATGGGCTAGAAACTGCGATGTGAATGACGCGTCGCTGAAGCCTTGGACGTTGTTCGAGAGCATCCCGGAGCTGGTCGTGGTCGTCGATAACGGTGGCGTCATCCTGTATTGCAATGCGCACAGCTCCGCCATGCTCGGATGGCCACCATCGGATCTCGTCGGCCAGCCGATCGAAGTGCTGATTCCCGACCGGCTCCATTCGCGCCATCGTTCTCATCGAACGACATATACCGACAACCCGAAGGCTCGACCTATGGGCGGAGGGCTGCTGTTGACCGCCTTGCACCAGGACGGTCACGAGGTGCCTGTGGAAATCGCGCTGAGTCCGCTCAGTGGTGAGATCGCGGCAACGGTGGCGACGGTGCGCGACGTCACCGATCGGCTGGAAACATCGGCGCAACTGAATGAGGCGAGGTCTCGCCTCGAAGTACTCGATGATCGCGACCGCATCGCGAGGGAGCTACACGACAGTGTCATCCAACGGCTGTTCGCCGCCGGTCTGCATCTGCAGGCGTCCACCGATCGTCCGGATACGACGGAGCGGGTGTCAGGCGTCGTGGATGAGATCGATGAGGCGATCCGGGAGATCCGCGGCGTGATCTTCACCTTGCACCGACCGACTCAACTCGATAGTGGGCTGGCTGCAGCATTGAGCGCCAGTATCAACGAGGCGGCTCGCTTGCTGGGGCACCGCCCGACCCTGCGGCTCGGAGGCATCCTCGGCAACGTGTCGCCCGAACTCGGTTCCGAGCTCCTGGCCGTGTTGCGGGAGTCCTTGATGAACGTCGCCAAGCATGCCCAGGCAACGAGGACGGAAGTGTCGCTCGATGTCGGGGCCGAGGCCGTGACCCTCATCGTTTCCGACGATGGCATCGGTTTCACCCCGGCAAGAACGGAACAAACCGGTGGGCT
>JAYTZE010000764.1:0-2618 GCA_043742385.1 Ilumatobacteraceae bacterium | reverse complement strand
TAGCGAACCCCGTTCTCCTCCATGACGGCGTAGTCGATGTCTGCCCCCACCGCCAGGGCAAGGTTGCTCGGCAGCGTCCACGGTGTCGTCGTCCAGGCCAGGATCCGCTCGCCGGAGTCGAGTTGAAACTGCACGGTCAGTGCCGGATCCTGGCGCTCGCGATAGACGTCGTCCATGCGGGTCTCGGTGTTGCTCAGTGGCGTCTCGCAGCGCCAGCAGTACGCCAGTACCTTGAAGCCTTCGTAGATCAAGCCTTTGTCCCACAAGGTTTTGAATGCCCACATCACGCTCTCCATGTAGGGGAGGTCGAGGGTCTTGTAGTCGTTGTCGAAATCGACCCACCTGGCCTGGCGGGTGACGTAGCGCTGCCATTCATCGGTGAATCGCAGCACGCTGGTACGGCATGCGTCGTTGAACTTGTCGATGCCGAACTTGGTGATCGCGGGATGGCCACTGACGCCCAGTTCCTTCTCGACGACGACCTCCGCCGGAAGGCCATGGCAATCCCAGCCGAAGCGACGCTCGACACGACGCCCGCGCATCGTCTGGTAGCGCGGCACGGTGTCCTTCACGAAGCCGGTCAGCAGATGGCCATAGTGCGGCAGTCCGTTGGCGAACGGCGGGCCGTCATAGAACACGTACTCCTCTGCATCGACACGGCGACGAATCGACTCTGCAAACGTGTGGCGCTCGGCCCACGACGCCAAGACGCCGGCCTCGATCGCCGGAAAGGAAGGTTGCGGGTCGACTTCGGGGTACATCTGCGGGCTCCTGTGAATTCGTGTTGCACAGGGACGAGCGGTCTGCTCGCGATCCCACCCTGTTTGCTGCCGCCCGCAGACGGCAACCCCTCGGTTGCGCCGGCTGTATCGGGCTGGACCCGTTCGGTTCTACTGAGCCGGCTGGTGGTGGGCCGGACGGCCGTTCTTCCGAAGGCTCGGAGGTGATTGCCTCGTCAACGCCGCTGAAATGCTACCCGCCGGCGCCGACAGGTTGGGGGGATTACTGCAGTTCGTCGCCGATGATCAATGGATCGTCGCCCGACGCCGACCAGCTGGGTGTCGTTGCCGCGTTGACATCGAGTGAGCCGAGGTCGAGGCGCATGATGGCAGAGCCGTCGTCGGCGGCGTCGTCGTGCGAATCGGCGCTGGGCATCTCCGCGGGTGTCGCATCACTAGGCGAGACGAACTCATAGTGCTCGGTCGCGTCGAGTTCGCCCAAGATCGACGACTCCACGCTGCCGCCGAGATCGTCGCCACCGTCATCTTCTGCAACTGCAGCGGCGACAGACGTGACGTCGGCGGGGCGAGCAGTTGCCGACAACAGCGTCTCTGCGGACGCTGACAGCAGCGGTCGACGCATCTCACCAAGTCCGCCCGGTACCCGCTCGATCAGATCCTGCAAGGACACGGCTGCGTCGCGAAGCCGCTCGCGCTGCGCGCCGAGATGATGTTCGAGATGATCGACGTCGGACAACAAGAAATCGCGACGGGCAAGGAGCGCCTGCACTTCGTTCTCGGCCTTGATGCGCTCAGACTCGGCAGACCGACGCGCGTCGACACGCGCGTCGTCGAGCAGTTTGTCGGCCATCGATCGAGCATTGTCGATCACGGTCGTGGCGTCGACACGAGCCTTGACCGTGATGGTCTCTGCGTCGGCATTGGCTTGCGCCACGGTGTTGTCGGCGGTGCGTTGGGCCAACAACAGCGTGCGGCTGATCGTCTCGGCGTCCTCTTCACTGGCCGACGGCGAGGCGGCGACGCCGGTGCCGCTGGTGACCTGCTGTGACACCTCTTGCAGCTTGGCGACTGCGGCGCGGGCGCGAGCCTCCATGGCGGTTGCCTGGTTCTGGGCCGTCTCGATCGCAGCAGCGACCTTCTCTTTGAACTCGTCAACCTCGGCCGGGTCGTATCCCTTTTTGACTGTCTTGAAACCGGCACTACGAACGGTCTGCGGGCTGAAGTCCATTCTCAGATGTTAGGCACGGCGAAGCCGCGACAGTGGACACTCAGCCGTCGAATTCTCCGCCGTCGTGGCCACCCTTGCGAGGCGGTATGGGCTTCAGCAGGTACACGCCCGTCGCAACCTTCTCCATCGTGCCGTTGAGGCCGTAGCACAACCCGCTGGCAAAATCGATGAGTCGACGCGATACCTCGCGGTCGCTGGCCTCGAGATTCATGATGACCGGCTGACCTTCTTTGAATTTGTCGGCGACTTCCTGTGCGGAATCGAATCGTCGCGGACGAACCGTGTACGGATCGGCCGGGTTGGCCGGCGCTTGTCGTTGAGTGTTGATCGGGCGAGGCTGCACGTTCGAGTCGTCGGTCGCTGGCACGGGACGGCGACCAGTGAGATCGGCGTCGCGCGTGGGATAGCTGGGGCGCGCCGGCATGGTGCGCACGGTGCCGTCGGGCTCGTAGTCGCTGCCCTGATACCCGCGCTGGCCGCGCGGGGCCGGCTCCTCGCGTTGATGCCGGGGCGATCGAGAGGGACGTTCGGGCTCCTGCGCCGTGTCGTAGTCGTCGTACGCATCGTCGGGCCCCAGTCCCAACCAATCCATTGCGTTTCTCCAGATCGGCATCCTTGGTCCTCCTCCGCCTGAGATTACCGTACTCGCG
>JAYTZE010000763.1:0-1156 GCA_043742385.1 Ilumatobacteraceae bacterium | reverse complement strand
CCAGCGCCGACAGCCGCATCGGTGAAGACTGGCGGCAATCGCTGAACCTCATCCCGTTGGTGATGAAGGCCACGCTCGGCATGGCCCCAGCGGTGCAGGTGTTCGGCAACGACTACCCCACCGCCGACGGCACATGCATACGCGACTACATCCACGTCGACGATCTCGCCGACGCTCACGTGAAATCGCTCGACTACCTCGCCGACGGTGGCCCGTCGACGGCGCTCAACGTCGGCACCGGTAGCGGCAGCAGCGTGATGGAGGTCATTGCCGCGACCGAACGACTCACCGGTCGATCCGTCCCGTGGGAAGCTGCACCCCGTCGGGCCGGCGATCCGGTCGCCGTATTCGCCGATCCCACGCATGCCGCCAAGTTGCTCAACTGGCAACCCGTGCACGGCCTCGACGACATCGTTTCCTCAGCGTGGCAATGGCACAGCACGCACCTCGACGGCTACGACGAGTCGCCGTCTCCCTGACGCTGACGATCGAGCCAGCCGAGCAACACGGCGATGGCCCGAGGGTCGTGACGCAATCGATGGCCGGCGCCCGGAATCAAGTTCAGCTCTGCAGCCCCATGAGCCTCCGCCAGTTGCCGGGCGTCGACCGTCGGCACTTCGTCGTCGTCATCACCGTGCATGACAAGCAGGGGGCGCGGCGCCAGCCGACGGGCAGCGTCGACCGGCCGGAAACGACGCAACTCTCGGGCCCACTCGTCGAACGACGGCGGAAAGCTGGGAGTACGGATCGCACCGATGTCGCGGGCATGTTCGAGGAACCGTCGAGGCTGGGCGGCCCAGTCGTCGAAGTCGGCGCGTGGACTCAGCAATGCTGCGCCACGCACACGTGGATCATCGGCGGCGACACAGGTGACCACCGACCCGCCGGTGTTCGTGCCAACCAACCAAATCCCGGTCGGGCTCGCCTCGGAGATGAGATTGTCGATGGCGGCGCGCAGGTCGTCGACCCAACCCTGCAGTGAGAAGTCGCCCTCACTCTTTCCACAGCCGCGGAAGGTAAAGGTCATCGCCACCCAACCGAGTTCGTTGGCCATCCGGTCGATCAACTCGGGGAAGGTGCCGCCACTCTGGCGAGCATCGAGTGGCCCGATGGGAAACCCGTGACACAGGATCACCCCGGGAAGTGGACCGTGACG
>JAYTZE010000762.1:0-1157 GCA_043742385.1 Ilumatobacteraceae bacterium | reverse complement strand
GATCTGCTTTCTGCAGCTCACCACCGTGCAAGCGTTGCGCGCCATTGGCATGCTGTTGCTCGGGGGAGCTGGGCTGACGTTGATGATGCTGGCCCGCGGGATTGCCGGAAGGAGCAGCAAGCGATGGCAGTTGATCATCGGTCTGCTTGTCGCCGCGGCGGTCGTGGTGTTGGCCTTCGTGATCCGTGCCGACTCTGGCGCGGTTCGCTTCCGAACCGGCATGTTCGGCGCGATGGTGATTGGGGCGATGGCCATCGTGGCCAACACGTTGGTCGAGTACCTCATGGAGAAGCGCACGCACGCAGATGCCGACGCTGACCGGCTCGGCAAGCGACTACAACTCCTCGGTGGAGGCGTTGCGTTCCTCGGGTTGATCATTCGCCTGGTGTGGTCCAACCTCACGCCCGAACACGCAGCGCAGGTCAAGGCAGCGGGTGGCAGCGTTGGGCAGAACGTTCTTCGCCAAACGGTGGTGTGGTGGCTGCTCGTCGCTGCCATCGGCTCGTACATCCTGGTCAAGACCCGCTGGGGTAACTGGATCTTCGCTGTCGGCGGCAACAAGGACGCCGCCCGTGCGGTCGGCGTGCCGGCCAACCAGGTGAAGGTCGGACTGTTCGTCACGGTGTCACTGTGCGGCTGCCTGGCCGGCACGTTGATTGCGCTGCGCTACGGCACAGTGCAGGCCAACCAGGGCACCGGCTTGGAGTTCGAATACATCATCGCCGCGGTGGTCGGTGGATGCCTGCTGACGGGGGGATACGGGTCGGTGATCGGTGCTGGACTCGGTTCCGCGATCATGGCCATCTCCGTGGTGGGTGTGCAGACGACCCCGTGGAACTCCGACGGCCGCTTTG
This sequence comes from Ilumatobacteraceae bacterium, assembly GCA_043742385.1. Lineage (GTDB taxonomy): Bacteria > Actinomycetota > Acidimicrobiia > Acidimicrobiales > Ilumatobacteraceae > JAENVT01. The sequence goes on along the minus strand of JAYTZE010000762.1, from coordinate 303 downwards.
CATTCCTCGGCGGCGTGCTGCTGCTGGCCGTCCTGGTCAACAACTTCATTCGCAAGAAGGCTCAGGAGGCACGATGACCATCAGCGAGGCGAACGAGGAGCACGCGCTGCTGGAGCTGCGCAACATATGCAAGTACTTCGGCAACGTCACCGCCCTGGAGAACATCACCACCCGAGTCGAGGCCGGCAAGGTCACCTGCGTGCTCGGCGACAACGGCGCGGGTAAGTCGACCTTCATCAAGATCCTGTCGGGTGTGCACCAGCCAAGTTCGGGTGAGTACACCATGTACGGCTCCCCGGTGCA
>JAYTZE010000761.1:0-1161 GCA_043742385.1 Ilumatobacteraceae bacterium | reverse complement strand
ACGGAACCCGAATGAGTCCTCGCGCTGGCGAGCGTTCGTAGGTGTTCACCTCGACCTTGACGCTCATCGTCCCGCTCCCCGACGTGAACGGGGCGCGCAGCCTGAGCTTGGGAAATGACTTGATGTTCGTCGTGACGCTCATACCGAGCCGGTCTGCGATTGCTCGCACGGCATCGAGGAGCACACCGATACCGCCCTCGCTCCGTCGCACGTAGTCGAGATCCTCGCCGTAGCGCAGCGCCGGATTGAGGTGCGGTTTGTGGAGGCATGTGCCACCTCTGAACATCAGTTCACTGCCGAGGTAGTCGGGGCAAGGTCGACCTCGGCTTCGACCTCCACGGCGACATGCTCGAGGAGCCATCCGGCGCGTTGCGGTACGGCTGCCGGGTAGTCCTTGGCGAGCGCGGCAAGGCGTGGAATGTCGAGCAGTTCGTTGCTGAGCAGTTCGCCGAGAACGGTGGCGACGTTGGACAGGCCCCCGCCGTGCGCGGGGGAGGCCACGAGATCGAGCACCGTCGTCTCAGGAGTGGAAACCTTCATGGTCCCTGTCGGAGTGTTTGACCATGGCGCACGGTCGTCTGGTCGTCTTTGACGATGTTGGGAACTCGATGCTGACCCGGTCGAAGGTGCGGTCGTTCATGTGGTGGCTGCGGCGTGTGGGCAGTCGTAGATCCTCATCGGCCTGCGCCACTTCGCAGCCACCACGATGCTGCTCAACGGCATCGACGTGCGCGCCGCGGCCGGACCACTCGGCCACGCCCGCGCCTCGACGACGCTGGACATCTACGCCCACTACACACAACCCGCTGACCAGCGCGCCTCAACCCCCTCGCCAACAGCCTCCTGGGTTGCCGCCGAGCCGAGTTCGTTGCCGAACAGTAGAGATGGTCGCCCGCTCGTATGTCGGCTCGGATCTGGAACGGGACAGTCCTCTGATCTGGAATGGTAGTCGCCTCGGATCTGGAACGTAGAGGGGCTCGGATTTAGAAAATAGTCAGCCTATGCTGGCGGAATGCTCACTCCGCCGATCGACCGCCGGATTCTGTCGATCGTCGAGGATCGGCTGGCTGAAGCACCCGTCGTGTTGCTGCAGGGCGCACGTTCTGTCGGTAAGTCCACCGTGCTCGCCGAACTCGCCCGGCGTCATGACGTCGAGATCAC
>JAYTZE010000760.1:0-2630 GCA_043742385.1 Ilumatobacteraceae bacterium | reverse complement strand
GGATCGTCATGCGGTGCACCGTCGGGTAGCGGCTCGATCGACGAGATCGTGACCATCGGCGTCGGTGGCACCATCACGTACATCGTTGCTGCCTCGGTTTCACCATCTTCGGCGGGGGTGCTCGCCAACACCGTCACCGTCATGCCCGCCCTCGGCACCAGCGACACGAACGCCGGCAACAACTCGGCGACCGACGTCGACTCGCTGTCGCCGGAGGCCAACGTGAACATTGTCAAGACCGATGGAGCAGCCTCGGCTGTGCCGGGCACATCGATCACGTACTCGATCATCGTCGGCAACTCCGGCCCGTCGGCGGTGTCCAATGTCGCCGTTGCCGACGTGTTGCCAGCAGATCTCATCAATGCCAGCTGGACGTGCACGGGCTCGATCGGTGGCTCGTGCGACGCAGTCTCGGGCGTCGGTGACATCGTCACGGCGGCCGATCTGCAGGCCGGCTCCACAGTGACCTACACGCTGATTGCCACGGTTGTGCCCGTCGCGACGGGCACCGTGACAAATACTGCAACGGTGAGCCTGCCGGTTGGCGTCGTCGACCCTGACATGACCGACAACTCCTCGACCGATGTCGACAACCTCACACCGTCGGTCGACCTGTCGATCACCAAGACCGATGGTGTGACCTCGGTGGTTCCTGGGAACTCCACCACCTACACGATCACGATTGCCAACAGTGGGCCGTCGACGGCGGCCGGCGCGCAGATCATGGATCTGTTGCCAGCGGGGCTCATCAATGCCAGTTGGGGGTGCACCGCTTCGGGCGGCGCGACATGCGGCACCCCCAGCGGCTCCGGCGACGTATCGCTGCTGGCCACGTTGCCGGCCGGGGGATCGCTGACGATCGATCTCGACGCCGACATCGACGCGTCGGCCACGGGCTTCGTCGTCAACACTGCAACAGTCACGGAACCTGTCGGCGTGACGGACACGAACCCCAGCAACGATTCGGCGACCGACAGCGACCTGCTGACACCCACGGCCGACCTGTCGATCACCAAAGACGACGGTCTCGCAACGGCACTCCCCGGTGACCCCGTGACCTATGTCATCGTGGTCACCAACAACGGCCCGTCCACCGTGTCCGGCGCGACCGTCACTGACGCGATGCCCGCTGGATTGTCGGCGGCGACGTGGACCTGCAGTGCTCTGTCGAGTTCGTCGTGCGCTTCCGCTGCTGGTGCAGGGGACATTGCGACCACGGTCGATCTCGCCCTCGGTGAATCGGCGACGTTGATGATCGACGCGACGATCGCGACCAGCCAACTCGGCGTCGTGACCAACACGGCGACCGTCGACGCGCCCGCCGGAGTGATCGATCCCAACAGCGCCGACAACATCGCCACCGATACGACAATGGTCAACGGGCTCGGCGACGTGTCGATCGTCAAGACCGACGGTGTTGCCACGATCCTTGCCGGTACCTCGACCACGTACACGATCGTGGTCGCCAACCCAGGCCCGTCGCAGATCGACGGGATCCAAGTGATCGACTCGCTGCCGGCTGTATTGATCGGGGCGAGTTGGACGTGCGCCGCGGCCGGTGCAGCGTCGTGCGGGGCAGCATCAGGCGCCGGATCGATCAACGAGATGATCGACATGCCGGCCGCGAGCACCGTGACGTTCAGCGTGTCGGCCACGGTGTCGCCGACGGCCAGCGGCACGCTGTCGAATACTGCGTTGGTGACCTTGCCGACTGCCGTCGTGGACTCGGACCTGACCAACAACGAATCGACTGATGTCACCGACATCGACACAGTTGCCGACTTGGCCGTGACGAAGACCGACTACGTGTCGGCACTCACGCCGGGCAACGCGGTCGGCTACGACATCACGGTCGTCAACGACGGGCCTTCATCGGTCAGCGGTGCCACGCTCAGCGATCTGGTTCCCGCCTCGATCACCGGCGTCACCTGGACATGTACAGCAGGTGCCGGGGCCGCGTGTGGGATGGGCGCCGGTAGCGGGGATGTCTCACTGAACCTCGATCTTGCGGTCGGCGCGATTGTGGCTGTGCGCGTGAGCGGCACGGTGTCGCCGAGCGCAACCGGAACACTGACGAACACCGCGACTGTTGCGCCGCCTGTCGGCGTCACCGACCCCGATGTCGCCGACAACAATGCAACCGATATCGACAGCCTCGACCCGGTTGCCGACGTATCGGTGGCCAAGTCGAACGGTGTCACGTCGCAGTCGCCGGGCGCCACGTCGTCGTACGCGATCACTGTTGCCAACGCCGGGCCGTCCGCGGCCCCCGGTGTCATCATCGAAGACCCTCTACCTTCGGGCGTAACGGCTGTCTCGTGGGCATGCTCGGCTGCAGCAGGGTCGTCGTGCACCGCGGCGTCGGGAATCGGAGCCGTCAACACCACAGTCAATCTCGCCGCCGCTGGAACCGTCACCTTCACGGTGTCGCTGCAGGCTGGCCCGTCCGCTGGCACCTTGACCAACACGGTCACCGCGACCGTGGCAGCTGGCACAACCGATCCCGATTCCTCCAACAACGTCGCCAGCGACACCGACACCCTGGTGTTCACAGCCGACGTCGCCGTTGCCAAGGCAGCGTCTGCGGCCGCGGTCGCAGTTGGTCAGGCATTCACCTACACGATCGTCGT
>JAYTZE010000759.1:0-1165 GCA_043742385.1 Ilumatobacteraceae bacterium | reverse complement strand
TGATCTGGCGCGCGGCCGCATCGCGCAGGAGAACATTACCGACCACGGCCTCACGCTGCTGTCCCAGATCGCCGAATGCGTGGTCGCCAACCGACCCGGCCGGATCGAACCCCGCGTCCTCAAACGCCGCCGCCACGGCGACAAGCTCATGCAAGCCCCCCGCCACGTTCTGAAGAAACAACTCGAATCCGCCAACGCCAAGGCGTAGCGGCAGTTAGCAGCCTGTTGAAAAAGCGGCTCGTTTGGCGGCGAGTGAGTGTCGGTTGGGTTTGAGTTTGCCGAGCCAGTCGATTGTCGTTTGGTCTGCAGTTTTGTGGTTCGGAGGGATGCAGAGGTCGCTGATCGCATCCAGGAGCTTCCCCAGCGCGTTTCGGAACGCAAAACCGGCCGTCCAGAGGGCCAACAGCGCGGCCGAGAAGCTGCGCGGCTGGCCCGTTCCCACCAGCAGGCGCATGATCAGGCCGAGGTTGTGGGAGGCGGCACGCAGTTGATACCAGATCTTCACCTTCTCCATTCCGCGAACCGTCACGCGGCGACTGCCGCCCGTCTCGCACAGGTGGGCGAAGGTGCGTTCGACCACTTCGCCCCTCCGTCGCAGCAAGGCTTTGCCCTCGACGCTGGTCACGCGGTCGTGGTTGTCAGCGAAGGCCGTCTTGTGCGAGTCGGGTTTGTCGTGCCAGCGGCGTTCGCCATGGACCTTGGGTTCCGAGAACGTCGTGGCGAGGTCGTGTTCGACGCAGTCGGACAGCGTCTGAAGTTTGCAGTAGCCCTTGTCCGCGACCGCCTCCTGCACGCGGTCTTCGCCCGTGACATCGATCACGGTGGCGAGGGCCACATCCAGCGTCTCGACCACGCTGGCCGAGTCCGCGATGTTGGCCGGAGTGATCTCCGCCGCGAGGATCACGCCCGTGTCGAGGTCCACCGCGTTCTCCGCTTTGTACGCGAGGTGCGTGCTGCCGTCCTTCATCTTCATGATGCGCGAATCGGCGTCCGTCTTCGACTCCCGCTCGTCGTTCGACGCCGTCTTCTGGCCGGCCTTCTTCCGCGGCTTGTCGAAGCGGGCCAGCTCTTCCCGCGTCTTCAGTTCGAGGCCCTCGGCCGCCGCCAGACGTTGCAGATACGCCCGCCAGTCCTCGCCCGACTCCTTCCGCACGATCGACTTCAT
>JAYTZE010000758.1:0-2637 GCA_043742385.1 Ilumatobacteraceae bacterium | reverse complement strand
CCCTCAGGTCGACGCCGATGTTGTCGACACCGAGACGGTCGAGGCCTGAGCATGAGAATCATTCTTCGCTCCGACCGCAAGGGTCTCGGCAAGCGCGGCGACATCGTCGAAGTGTCCGATGGTCACGCCCGCAACTTCCTGCTGCCCCATGGCCACGCGCTGGTGGCATCCGATGGTGCCGTCACACAGGCCGCCTCGATGCGACGTTCGCGCGACCTTCGCGACGCCCAGGATCGTGAAGGCGCCCAGACGATCGCTTCATCGCTGGTGCCAAAGATCATCACGATCTCGGCTAAGTCGGGGCCCGAGGGCAAGCTGTACGGCTCGGTCACCTTGGCCGATGTCGCCCACGCCGTCGAGGAGCAGACCAGGGTTGTCATCGACCGCAAGAACCTTCACATGGAGCCGATCAAGTCACTCGGCACCCATACGGTGACCGCAAAACTGCACAACGACGTCGAGTTCCCGATCACCATCGAGGTTGTCAGCAAGTAGACCTCGTCTACATCTCCACAGGGTTGTCCACAGCCCCGGTGCGGCCTCGCGCGGGCCGTGTCCGGGGCCGTGCTCGTTCACGAACTGTGGGGTTGTCCACACGCGCCGCACAGCCAACTCACAGGTTGTTGCGTCGCCAACTCACAAGTTGTTGCCCTTACGTCCCACAGGCTTGATCAGGCAAGGTAGAGAGCTCATGACTGATTACTCACGCGACTCCGGCCGCGATCGCAGCTCGCGTCGATCCGACAATCGCGTGCCCCCGCACAACCTCAATGCCGAAGAGAGTCTGCTGGGGGCGTTGCTGCTGTCGCGCGACGTCGTCGACCAAATTGGTGAACTCGGGGTCCTGGTCGATCACTTCTACAAGCCCAGTCACCAACACATCTATTCGGCGATCCGTGGCTTGATGACCAATGGGCAACCTGTCGACGCCGTGACGGTTGCAGACGAATTGCGGCGCAACGGATTGCTCGACGAGGTCGGTGGTCCGCAGACGTTGCTCGAGTTGCAGAACGCAACGCCGGCCATCTCCAATGCGTCGCGCTACGCCAAGATCGTGCAAGACACAGCGATGTTGCGAAAGCTCATTGGCGTCGCCAGCGAGATTGCCGAGATCGCATTCCTCGAACCCGACGATGTCACCAAAGCACTCGACGAAGCCGAGACCAAGGTCTTCGAGATCGCCGAAGATCGCATCACCGACACCACCCGGTCGCTCAGCGACCTGCTGCCGTTGGCGATGGACAAGCTGCAAGAGACCTTCGAGCGCGGCGACATCATCACCGGTACCGCGACCGGGTTCCACGATCTCGACGAGATCTTGTCGGGCCTGCAGCCGTCGACGCTCAACATCATCGGCGCCCGCCCGGCGATGGGTAAGACCAGCCTCGGTTTGGGCATTGCCGCTTATGTTGCGCAGACCGCGCGGCGACCCGTGTTGATCTTCTCGCTCGAGATGGGCCACACAGAGCTCACCCAACGCATCTTGTCGAGCGAGGCCGAGGTCGACTCGCAGAAGCTGCGCACCGGCCGCTTGGTCGAGGCCGACTGGACCAAGATCGGCAAGGCGATCAACCGCCTCGATGTCCCGCTGTACCTCGACGACAACCCGCGGGTCACGGTGATGGAGATTCGCGCCAAGGCCCGACGCATGAAAGCCCGCCAAGGTGGGTTGGCGCTGATCGTGATCGACTATCTGCAGTTGATGAGTGGCGGTACGTCGGCGGAGAACCGCCAGCTCGAAGTCAGTGAGATCAGCCGCGGCTTGAAGATCCTGGCTCGCGAACTGGAAGTGCCGATCATCGCCCTCAGCCAGCTCAGCCGAAACCTCGAGACCCGCGGCGACAAGCGCCCCATGTTGTCGGATTTGCGCGAGAGCGGATGCCTCACTGCCGACACCCGCCTTGTACGCGCCGACACCAATGCCGAAGTCACTCTGGGCGAGCTCGTCGAGTCGGGTCAAACGGGTGTACCTGTGTGGTCGCTGGACGAGCGCTATCGCCTTGTTCCTGGAACAGTAACGGCGGCGTTCTCGAGTGGCGTGAAGCCTGTGTTTCGACTTCGGTTCTCGTCAGGTCGAACGATCGACGCCAGCGCAAACCACCCGTTCTTGGCCCTCGGCGGCTGGATACGCGTCGAGGATCTGCAGGTCGGTGAGCACCTCGCCACCGGTCGTCGCCGACTCGAGGTCGCCGACCCGAATGTCGACATCATTCCGAAGGAAGTGTGGGATCACGTTCGCCACAAGTCGCTCCCCAAGGCCGGTATGACCGCCCGGGATCTCGCTACATCAATAGGGATGTCGTATTGCGGATCGGCCCTGTACAAATCTGGCTGCACACGCGCCAGGCTCGAACGAGTCGCTGCGGCCACCGGCGATCCGTGGTTGGCCGATCTTGTCACCAGCGATGTGATGTGGGATCGGCTCGTTGAGATCGAGCCGATCGGCGAGATGGAAGTGTTCGACGCCACGGTCGAACCCCATCACAACTTCCTCGCCAACGGTGTAGTCGCACACAACTCGCTGGAACAGGACGCCGACGTGGTCATGTTCTTGTACCGCGACGAGGTCTACAACAAGGAGTCAGCCGACAAGGCGATGGCCGAGGTGATCATCGCCAAGCACCGCTCCGGTCCCAC
>JAYTZE010000757.1:0-1167 GCA_043742385.1 Ilumatobacteraceae bacterium | reverse complement strand
TCGTAGATGTGCAGACGAAATCGCTGCCATGCCCGACGCAGCCGCCGTCGCGGACACACTGCGCTCGCTGTTCCGGGTCACCTGAGCCGAATAGATCAACAGCCGGTCTCTCCCCCGATGTCGCGATGCCGACCGCACGCTGCTGGCGAACTGGTGCGGCTCAACTCGAGCTGGGCGCGCCCCAATGACATCCCATCCTGCGGTCCCTCCGACCGACACCAAAGTGCCGATGAGCGGGAGCGGGATGTCCGCGAGCCGGCGATAGGGGGGCGGTCAAGGTGTCCCACCGCCGAGGCGGTCCGCCTCGCGGGTGTATGCTGAACTGCATGCACAGCACGAGTGTCCGGATCGACGCATCGACTCACGACGATCTGAAGCGTCTTGCTGCGGAGATGAACACGACGGTGGGCAACACCGTCACGCTGGCGGTGCGTGCGCTTCGTCAGGAACGAATCGGCGCCGATCTCCAGTCGCCGCTGCGCGACGAGGAAGCGATGTGGCTCGATGCCGAGTTCGGGTGATGTCGTCGACCTCGATCTCGGCGCGCCTGAAGGCCGCGAGCCCGGCTTTCGGCATCCGGCTGTCATGGTGACCGCGCAGCGCATCCTCGATGCGTCGCCATCGGTGATCCACGTGGTTCCGTTGACGTCGACGATCCGACAGTTCCACTCCGAGATCATCCTCGTGCCCGACAAGGCAAATGGCCTGACCGTCGAGTCGGCCGCGCAGTGTCAGCACGTCCGGTCGGTGTCGCCCCGCCGCATCCTCGAGGTTCGTGGCAACGTCGGTGGCACTGCGCTCGCGCAGATCCGCGAGACCATCGCCGTGCTGCTCGACATTCCCTGAACGGATCCCTGCACGGAGGACCTGAGCGGCGCGACGGCAGTGTTCGTTCAGGCGCCGGCGACGAAAGCGACGACGACGTAGGCTGCGTGGCGGTCGAAGTTCTCGCGGCGGCGGTCGTAGATCGTGGTCGTGCGGGGATCAGCGTGGCAGGCGGCGAGTTGCACGTCGCGCAGCGGCACACCTGCATCGAGTGCGGCCATGATGAACGCTCCCCGTAGCATGTTTGCGGATGGACGTGTCCGAGACCGGCCCACCAACTGTCAACCGGCGGTATGTGGCGCGTTGGGGGCCCGAGGTCGGAGCGTGGGATGGGGCTGTGAG
>JAYTZE010000756.1:0-2639 GCA_043742385.1 Ilumatobacteraceae bacterium | reverse complement strand
AAGGTCGAGGTCGACTGGATTCAGGCCGAAGACGTCGAAGGCCTGCTGGCGGCCGGCCGCCTCGCCGATCTCGACGGCATGCTGATCCCCGGTGGCTTTGGCGAGCGTGGTTTCGAGGGCAAGATCGCCGCAGCGGGATACGCCCGCGAGAACGATATTCCCTGCCTCGGCATCTGCCTGGGTCTGCAGGCGATGACCATCGACTTCGCCCGCAATGTGATGAACCTCACCGGCGCCAATTCGACCGAAATGGATCCTGACACGCCTCATCCGGTCATCGCCTTGATGCACGATCAGCGCGATGTCGTCGACAAGGGGGGCACGCAACGCCTCGGCGCCTACTACGCCATCCTCGAGCCCAGCACGCGCGTGTATCGGGCGTACGGCGAACCAGTGGTCAGTGAGCGGCATCGTCACCGGTGGGAACTCAACGCACAGCTCAAGCCGAAGCTCGAGGCAGCCGGTTTGCGTTGCAGTGGGCTCTCACCCGATCGCCGCCTTGTCGAGTTCATCGAGCTGGAAGACCATCCGTTCTGGGTCGGAACGCAGGCCCACCCCGAGTTCAAGAGTCGTCCCGATCGGCCACATCCGCTCTTTCGCGAATTGGTGTACGCCGCGCTCGCTCGGCGCGAGTCACGCGCGCCGCACCTGTTCGTCGTCGACGAAGCCAGCTCGTCTGTCGCGTGATCGCGGCTGCATGAATCTGCCGCCAGCGTTTCGCCATCTCGGCGATCGACTCGTGCATCAGGGCTACATCTGGCATGTAGCCGTCGGCACCTTCGAGGCACCGAACGGGGAGTTGTTCGAGCGCGATGTCATCCGTTCGCCCGGCGCCGTTGGAGTCGTGCCGCTGCTGTTCGAAGGTGACGTTCCGATGGCCGTGTTCGTTCGCCAGTACCGAGGTCCACTCGATCAGTATGTGCTGGAGATTCCGGCGGGCATGCGCGATGTTGCCGACGAGCCGCCCGAGGTCACGGCAGAGCGTGAATTGATCGAGGAGGCTGGTTTCTCGGCCGGTCGACTCGAATACCTGACCCACTATTTCTCGTCAGCGGGGATGACCGATTCGACCTTGCACCTGTATCTGGCAACCGAGCTCGTTGCTGTCGCGCGCGATGTGCAGGGTCCGGAGGAGTCCCATATGGATGTGCTTCATCTGCCGCTCGCCGAAGCGGTCGACATGGTGGTGCGCGGCGAGATCAACGATGCCAAGACCGTCATCGGACTTCTGCTCGTCGATCGCCGTCTGCGCGAAGGCAGTCTTTGCCCACCACCGTGACCGCGACACCGATGCTTCCCCTGGAGGTTGAAGAGTTCTTGTCATGGATGGCCACTGAGCGCGGGCGATCGACGAACACCTTGTCGGCCTACCGTCGCGACATCCAGGGCTATTGGTCATGGTTGCTGAAACGCGGGGCCACGTTGCAGAGCGTCGACCGTGCCGCCTTGGACACGTTCGTCAGCGAGCGACGGGGTGCGGGTGGGGCCCCGTCGTCAGTGGCTCGTCAGGTCGCGGCCATCAGGATGCTGCATCGTTTCATGGCCGAGGAGGGCATCCGCCGCGATGACCCGACCGTCGATGTCGAAGGCATTCGTGTCCCCGCTGGCATTCCTCACCCACTGACCGAGGATGAAGTCGCCGCGTTGTTGGCGGCGCCCGCCACCAACGAGCCGGTGGGCTTGCGTGATCGAGCCATGCTCGAGTTTCTCTATGCAACGGGCGCGCGGATCTCCGAAGCGTGCGGATTGTCACTGAGCGATTTCGACCATGAGGAACATCTGGTGCGACTCTTGGGCAAGGGATCGAAGGAACGGATCGTGCCATACGGGCGCTACGCAGCCGCGGCGCTGGCCGAATGGCTCGGTCCGTCCGGTCGACCGCACCTCGAGCCGCAGCATTGGGCTCGCCGCAGCGATACCGAGGCAGTCTTCTTGAATCTGCGTGGTGCAAGGCTCTCCCGCCAAGCGGCATGGGCACTCGTCAAGAAGTACGGCGACCGCATCGGTTTTGGCCACAAGCTGTCGCCACACGTGTTGCGACATTCGTGCGCGACACATCTGCTCGACCATGGTGCTGATTTGCGCATCGTCCAAGAACTGCTCGGCCACGCATCGATCTCGACCACGCAGGTGTACACGAAAGTCAGCCAGGAGCGTCTGTTCGATGTCTATCGCTCGGCTCACCCTCGGGCACTCGGCCGATGAGCCTGCGGCACATCGGTCATCTCGCCCGTCGATTCGCCACATCGCTTTCACGTCGTGAGCCGGGCGTCGCGGACACCGCGTGGGTTGACTCACAGTTGCTCGAGAGCGAACGGGTGCTGTGGCGACGAATGTCCGTCCCTGATCGCCGGCACGCGATCAACGTCACCCGGCGATTCGCGTCGCTGGACGGCTCATGGGAACGAGACGAGATGGCCGGTGCGCTGTTGCACGACGTTGGCAAGGTCCAGTCCGGTCTTGGCACGTTCGGCCGCGTGGTTGCTACTATCGCTGGTCCCCGCACCAAGCGATTTCGGCGCTACCACGATCACGAACGTCTTGGCGCCGAGATGTTGACCGCAGCAGGTTCATCAGCCGTCACCATCGAGCTCGTGCTGGGTCGCGGGCGGGCAGCAGCAGCCCTCGCGGAGGCCGAC
>JAYTZE010000755.1:0-5255 GCA_043742385.1 Ilumatobacteraceae bacterium | reverse complement strand
CGAGCTCCGCAGCGGTGCGCAGCTCACGAAACTCGATGGTCACCTGCGAATGACCTCGACCGACTCGGTGACCGTTTCGAGGAACGGCCGGTCGAGGGTGACGCCGATTCCTGGCCCCGGCGGAACGGGCATTGTCCCATCGGCGGCTTCCAGCTCCTGCTCGGTGATGTCGCGAACGTAGGTGCGGCTGGCCGAGGCGGTGTCGCCCGGGTAGACGAAGCCGCTCATGGTCGCCACATGGATGTTGTGGGCGCGACCGATGCCGGTCTCGAGCATGCCGCCGCACCACATCGGTATCCCACGAGCGACGCACAGATCGTGGATACGTGTGGTGGCTGTCAAGCCACCGACCCTGCCGACCTTGACGTTGACCACCGAACACGCGCCGAGGTCCAGCGCTGCCTTGGTGCGAGCCGGCGAGGTCAACGTCTCATCGAGGCACAGTCGCGTTTTCATTTGTGGAGCCAGAGTGGCGTGGTCGGTGAGGTCGTCCCAGTGCAATGGCTGCTCGATGTAGTGAAGGTCGAACTCGTCGATCGCGTGCAGCGTGTCGAGGTCGGCGAGGGTGTACGCCGAGTTGGCGTCAACGGTCAGTTCGATGTCGGGGAACTCGGCGCGTACGGCCGACAGGATCTTGACGTCCCAACCGGGTTCGATCTTCAACTTGATTCGCTTGTAGCCCTGCTCCACGTGTCGAGCGACCGACGCCACGGTTTCCTGAACCGGGTTCATCCCCAAGCTGGCACCCACGGGGATCTCGGTGCGCTCGCCGCCGAGCAGGGTGCGTAACGGCACGCCGATCTGGCGAGCGTGACAATCCCACACGGCCAACTCCAGCGTCGTCTTGGCCATCGGGTTGCCGCGCCATCCGACCCAGTTGTCGCACAACGTCGCCGGGTCATCGCAACCGTTCTGCAACAGCCAGGGCACGAGGGCTTCGCGCAGCAGGTGCAGCGCCCCGACGATGGATTCTTCACGGTAGGAGGGCAACGGATCCATCACGCCTTCGCCATACCCCTCGACGCCGTCGGATCGCACCGTGGCGATCACTGCGTGTTTCTCTGTCTCGGCAGCGAACGACGTCTTGAACACCGACTTGTAAGGAAGGCGAACGACCCGTAACTCGACTTCGTCAACGCGCATGCCGTAGTCCTACCAGGTGTCGATGTTCGGGCGCTTCTTGCCGACACGCGGCAGCGTCGGCGGTGACGATGTGAGGATCGCTGCAATCCAGCGCCGCGTGTCGGCGGGATCGATCACATCGTCGATCTCGAAAAACGACGCAGTGTTGAGGGCTTTGCCGTGCGCGTACATCTGGTCGACGCGGTGCTGGAAGTTCTGCTCGCGCTCGTCGGGATCCTCGATCGCCTCCAGCTCCTTGCGATAGCCGAGTCGCACGGCGCCCTCGAGACCCATCGGGCCGAACTCGCCGGTGGGCCAGGCAATACACGCGTCGGGGGCCTTGGTGCTGCCGCCCACCATGGCCTGGGCTCCCAGCCCGTAGCACTTGCGCAGCACCACGCTGACCAGCGGCACGGTGATGTTGGCCGCGGTCACGAACAGCCGCGAGCAATGGCGCACGAGAGCGGTCTCCTCGACCGCCGGCCCCACCATCATCCCGGGTGTGTCGATCAGGGTGATGACGGGGATGTCGAATGCATCGCACAGCTGCAGGAAGCGAGCGGCCTTGTCGGCGCCGTCGCTGTCGATCGCACCGGCGAGATGGCCGGGGTTGTTGGCCAGCACCCCGATCGGCCGCCCCTCGACACGCGCGAGTGCAGTGACCATGCCGAGTGCGAAGTCACGGCGAAGTTCCAATACCGATCCGGTGTCGAACAATGTGTCGATCACGGTTCGAACGTCGTAGCTGCGCTTTCGGTTCTCGGGAATCGCGCCACGCAATTCGAGTTGGTCGGCACACGACCACTCGGCAACGGCACCTTGGAAGTATGAGAGGTACTGCTTGGCGACCGCTACAGCTTCGGTCTCGTCGGCGACCGCGATGTCGACGACACCGTTGAACTGCTGGACGCTCATCGGCCCGATCTCCTTTGGATCGAACACACCGAGCCCACCACCTTCGATCATCGCCGGACCACCCATCCCGATGTTGGAGTCGGCGGTGGCAATCACCACATCGCAACAACCCAGGAGCGCCGCGTTGCCGGCGAAGCAATAGCCGGCGTTGATTCCGACGAGCGGCACCCGTGCGCTGAGCCCGCCGAGAAAATAGAACGCCCAACAGTCGAGCAGGCTGACACCGATGTTGTCGGTGTCGCCGGGGCGACCTCCGCCGCCCTCGGTGAAGAACACCACGGGCAGGCGCTTCGATTCGGCCAGCTCGAAAAGGCGGTCCTTCTTACGATGGTTCAACACCCCTTGCGTGCCCGCCAACACGGTGTAGTCGTACGACGCGACGACAACCTGCGCGGCATGACCCTGAAACAGGTGCCCGTTGACAGTGCCGATCCCGCCGATCATGCCGTCGGCCGGAGTGTTCTCGATCAGGTCGTCGACTGAGCGACGGCGACGCTGGGCTGCGATCGCGACCGGTCCGTACTCGACGAACGAGCCATCATCGACAAGGTCGGCGACATTCTCGCGGGCCGTCCGGCGGCCCAATGCGCGGCGTCGCGCAACGGCATGTGGGCGCGCCGCGTCGAGACCGATGTCGTGACGAGCACGTACCTCGGCGAGGTCGTGCCGAATAACGGTGAGATCGGTTCCGACCACTTCGATGGCGGCTCGGTGGCCCACGACGCCCGGCTCGACCGAGGCGATGGCAGCACCGGCCATGACCGTCGCCCCTGCTACGACCAAGACAACGAGGACTGTGCCATCGCACGGCGATTCGATGGCGTGATGCATCTTCATCGACTCGATCAGCATCAGCTCCTGGCCGGCGACCACGCTGTCGCCGGGCGAGACGTCGACGGACACAATGGTGCCCTGCATCGGAGCTTCGACCCGCATCTCCCCCATCAGCCCGACGGTAGCTGGCGCGACGGAATACGGTTGCTGTCGTGAGCGAACCAATGGAGATCTCGGTGGCTGGGCGATCGGTAACGATCACCAGCCCCGACAAGATTTTCTTCACCACGCGCAGCGACACCAAGCTCGATCTCGTGCAGTACTACCTTTCGGTCGGCGAGGCGGTCATGCGCCAGATGGGCGATCGGCCGGTGCTGCTGCAACGGTTCCCCAACGGTGCGCACGGATCGAACTTTTTCCAGAAGCGCATTCCCGACGGAGCGCCCGAATGGCTGAACACCACCATCGTGCAGACACCCAACGGCACAGAGTCTCGGGCATTGGTCGTCGCTGACCTCGCCCATCTCGTGTGGGCGGTGAATCTGGGGTGTCTCGGCTTTCATTCGTGGCCGACCCACGCAGCCGATCTCGAACATTGCGACGAGTTGCGGATCGATCTGGACCCGGGTCCTGGCACGACGTACCCCATGGCGCAGGAGGCTGCCGCCGCCACCAAGACGCTGTTCGACGAACTCGGTGTCGCCGCGTTCATCAAGACGTCGGGGAATCGTGGGCTGCACGTGTACGTTCGCCTGCAGCCGACCCACGACAGCGTGACCGTGCGCAGCGCCGCCGTCGCGGTGGCCCGCGAGCTCGAGCGCCGCCATCCCGACCTGATCACCGCGGCGTGGTGGAAAGAGCAGCGCGGCGAACGCATCTTCATCGACTTCAATCAGAACGCGCCGCACAAGACCGTCTTCGCGCCATGGTCGGTTCGCGCCCTCGACCACGCCCCGGTGTCGTTCCCATTCCCATGGGAGCTGCTGCCCACATTGCGACCGCACGACATGACCATTGCCACCGTGCCTCAATGGGTCGCCGAGCACGGCGACGCATGGGCGACTATGAACGACGCGCCACAATCCATCGAGCCGTTCCTGGCGATGGTACGTGCCGACCAGGCTGCCGGGTTGCAGGATGCACCGTGGCCGCCGGTGTATCCAAAGATGGCCGGAGAGCCGTCACGGGTCGCCCCCAGCCGCGCCAAGAAGCAGAAATGATAGTGCTTCCCATCGCTGACCACTGGTTCGACCGCAAGACGATCGACGACTCGATCACGTTGCTCTGGGAACCGCACGTCATTGCCCTCATGCGCTGCAACATCTGGCATGTGCGCGGTCGTGATCGCGATCTGATCGTCGATACCGGGATGGGGTTGATGAGCCTCAGCGACGAGTTGGCCGACATTGTCGACAAGTCGGTGACCGCCGTCGCTACCCACGGCCACGATGACCACATCGGCGGCCATCACGAATTCGACGACGTGGTTGTACATCCGGCCGAGGCGCCGTTGTTGCTGGACCCGCCGATCTCGTCGCTGGTGCCGCGCGAGGCATGGGGCAACGACGTGGTCGACGCCTTGGAGGCGGCCGGCTATCCGATGCCTGAGCCGTACTTCGTCACCGCATTGCCTATGGGCGTGGCGGTCGACTCGTTCCACCAGCAACCTGTTGCGCGTGTTCGCCAGATCGACGAAGGCGACGAGATCGACCTTGGTGATCGCTGCTTCGAGGTGATTCATTTGCCGGGTCACTCTCCTGGTTCGATCGGGTTGTGGGAAGCAGGCACGGGCACCCTGTTCTCGGGCGACTCCATCTACGACGGACCCCTGCTCGACGAGTTGCCGGAATCGTCGATCGACGACTATTGCCAGACGATGGACCGATTGTTGAGTCTTCCCGTCACCGTGGTGCACGCCGGGCACGATCCGAGTTTTGGACGCGACCGGCTTCACGAGTTGGCACGCGCCTACCTGGGGCGTCGCCGAAAGTGAGTCAAATTGCCTACTCAAAGTGGCTTGCCAACCCATTCGTCGGCTGTTTGAATAATGATCACCAGAGAGAGGAGGTGGTCCAAACGATGACAGGTTTAGATTGTGGGACTCTGGAGGTGGTTGGCCGCTAGCGGCCTCCGGACTGGACCGTCAGGCGAATCCCCGCCAACCTCCGCTTGAACATCTCACCGAAGTTGGTCCCGTCGGTATTCAATGAGATGTCGAGTCTTCTATCAGTTCAAGTAAACGAGGAGAGGTGCGCCCAGCGCCCTCTCCTCGTTCGCGTCTCGGGGCTAGATGCCCAGCTCCTTGGCGCGGGCGAGCACGCCTTGGCGTTCGGCGCCGATGGTGGTGCTGTCGCCGTGGCCGGTGTGCACCACCGTGTGGTCGGGCAGTGACAGGAGCACATCGCGGATCGACCGTAGGATGGTCGGCTCGTCGCTGTAGCTGC
>JAYTZE010000754.1:0-10518 GCA_043742385.1 Ilumatobacteraceae bacterium | reverse complement strand
TTCAACCGCCGCAGATCCTCCACCGCTGCCTTGAGCACACCCCAATCAGCACACCCCACATCGACCGCCGCCACCCGCCCAACCAGGCACTGCACCTCCTCTGACCTCATGGTTTCCACTATGACAGAGGGGTGTTACACGGTAGTAGAACAGACGTTCGCCCAGACCCTGAAAGCCCAACTCGACCTCGAACGACACGCAGCACGCACCTTCGCCGGCATCACCGCCCGAGTCTTGCAACGACTCCTCGCCCTCACCGCCGCCATCTGGCAACGAACACACCCACCAACCCACACTGCGATCACTCACCGCCTACGACCACTGAACGGCTTGGAGCCAATCATCTAGGTGTGAATGTGGTGCAACGTCGTGAAGCGCGACCTGAAGGCTGTGGTCGCACTAGCGACCGCCGACGCATCGCCGCGCAACGCCTCGACGATCAGGCTCGCGAGCTCGGGCATGTCGGCAGCGGTCATGCCCCAGCGCACGATCTCGGGGGTGCCCAGTCGCAGCCCCGACCATTCGTCGCCGCCCGGCAGCCCGATCGCACAGGCCAAGATGTTGGCGTCACGCAACGTGAGCGCAGCCTGGTGCCCACCGTTCCACTGCGTGGCGTCGACAGCGAACTGATGGGACGTCGTGTAGCCGTCCTCGGTGGAGAACACAGGCATGTCCAACACAGCGAGAGCCTCTGCGAGCGCGGAAGCGGTCGAGGCCATCGCCGTCGCATACTCGTGCCCACCTTCGAGCCAGTCGAGGAGCGTGATCGCCAGCGATGCCGACTTGCCAGCATCGAAGTTGGCAGTCAAGCCAGGATAGGCGATCGCGTCGATGCGCTCGGCAAGGTCGGGTCGGTTGGTCAGTAGCAGCCCTCCGGCGGGGCCGCCGAGGCTCTTGTAGGTGCTCATGGTCATCAGATCGGCGCCGAGGTCGAGCGGATTGGGCCACACCTTCCCGGCGAACATGCCACATGCGTGTGCGGCGTCGAACAGCACCGCCGCCCCGACTGCGTCGGCGATCTCGCGCACGGCTTCGACTGGGTGTGGCAGCAGGTTGAGGCTGGCACCCATGGTGATCAGTTTCGGTCGCACCCGCTCTGCAAGTTCAGCGAGACCGTCGAGATCGATGGTGAAGCGACGAGCATCGATCGGACACTCGTGGATATCGAGGCCGTAGAGCCCGGCAGCACCGGCTGGACGATGGGTGATGTGCCCGCCGACCGTTGCCGGCGGGACGATGATCGGGTCTCCCGGCCGGCACGTAGCCATGAAGGAATAGAGATTCGCGAGAGCACCCGAACCGACGCGTATCTCGGCGAACCTTGCGCCGAAGACGCGGCATGCGAGATCTGCGGCGATGACCTCGATCTCCTCGATCGCCTCGAGTCCCATTTCGTACTTCTCGCCGGCGTAGCCGAGCGACGGTCGCGAGCCGAGCCCCGCCGACAACGCGGCCTCAGCGCGTGGGTTCATGACGTTGGTGGCCGGATTGAGGTTGACGCACTGCACCTCGTGGATCACGCGGTTGCGAAGAATCAATTGTTCGATAAGGTTCGCAGTGTCAGCGCCCGTAAGGCTTGCAATCGAATCGCGGATCGCGGACTCTCGCTGCTGCGGCCCGACAGGTAGCCACTCACGAGAGCGGTCCGAGTCGAGCGCTGCCCCAGTATCGGCTCCAGTTGTCATGACACGATCGTTGCACGACCGAGCAAACACGACCGCGTCAGAATTGCTGCGTGAGCTCCACGACATTGTCGTCGATGTCGAAGTATCGCGCCGAGTGACCCCACGGTTGTGACTGCGGTTCGTGGATCACACGGGCGCCAGCGTCACTCGCAACCGCGTGCGCCACGTCGAGGTCGTCGACACGGAGCGCGATCTGGGCCCCGTGCGTGTGTTCTCCATTCTTGGATGCGTAGATGGCGAAGTGATGAACGCGCCATCCGTCCACGACACCGCGGCATGACGGCAACTGATCCACACGTCGTCGCCAAGGTGATCGTCAATGTGCAGATCCAGACCGAAGCCATCGCGATACAACGCCACCGCCCGATCGAAATCGGTTGTTGTGATCACCACGGTGACCAATCGATTCGACGACTGCGACATGAACGCATCATGCCCTCGTCGCATCGTGTTCGCAATCAGCTGCATCAATCGATTGGTCGCGTTCTGTCGCCATCGACTCTCTCAGACCCACCCGAGGGCACCGCTGAGGTCGTCGATTGCCTGCCCAGCTGTCGTGACCTTGATGGTTGTCATGCCCATCGCCGCGGCAGGCTTGAGGTTGATGCCGAGGTCGTCGAGGAACACGCACTCGATCGGGCGAACAGCGAGCAACTCGCAAGCGATCTCGTAGAAGCGTGGCTCGGGCTTGCGCACGCCCACCTTGCTGCTCTCGACGATCACATCGAAGCGAGCCATGATCGTGGCGATCTGCTCGGAGCGCGCATCGCCGGCAGCGTCATGACGGTCGCCGCCGACCACGTTGTTGGTCAGGCACGCCACTCGATACCCCGCTGCCTTCACACGATCGAGCATCGACACCATTTCCGGCCGAACATCGCCCGCCAGCAATGACAGCACGTCGGCGCCGCCAACGCGGTGACCCAACGCGGTCGATTCGTTCGCGAAGAGGCCGTCGAACTGATCGGTCGTGATCTGGTTGCGCTCCAGTAAGGCCCACGCGTTGGAATGTGGATTGGTCGTATTGACCGAGCGAATGAAGTCGAGCGGAAGGTCGTGTTCGGTCTCATAGCGCCGGAACGCTTCGAATGGACTCGTCAGGATCACACCGCCGAAGTCCCAGAGCACCGCCTTCATCATGAGCAGCATCGTAGGCAGCCACCCCTCGGCGTGGTTGACTGACCTAGCTATGCCACGCCACGTCGTCGTCGACGGGTCAAACCTCGCCACAGAGGGTCGACCCTTGCCCAGTCTCAAACAACTCAATGAGGCGGTTTTGGCATATATGTCCGAGCATCCCGACGCGTTGATCACCGTGGTTGTCGATGCGACGTTCGGACACCGCATCGATGCAAAGGAAGTCGACGAATTCGATGCCGCAGTCAGCAACAACGAGATAGTCGCGCCGCCCGCGGGTGCAATTGGGCGAGGTGACGCATTCGTGCTGAGCATCGCCAACAAGGTCAACGCGACCATCCTGTCGAACGACAGCTATCAGGAATTCCACGGCACGCACACCTGGTTGTTCGACGAGGGTCGTCTCGTCGGTGGCAAGCCCGTGCCGCACATTGGTTGGGTGTTCGTCAACCGCCTTCCGGTGCGTGGCCCCACCAGCCGCAAATCGGTCAGCGAGGCCAAGCGAGGCCGTACACCGAAGGCGAAAGCGGCGAGCCCGGAGGCCAGCCAGCCGATGCCGGTTCCCGCCGCACCCCCTCCCGGCGCCACGCTGCAAAAGCCCGCTCGTACCCGCGACACGGCCAAGTCCATCGCCGCCAAATCGGTCGACGGCGGCAGGCATGCAGACACCGCCAAGAGCGCGGTCGACACGCGGGCGGAGCCGACACCGCGAAGCACCGGAACCAACGACCTGTTGGCGTTCCTGACGTTTGTCGAGCATCACAAGCCCGGTAGCAGCGTCAATGCCATCGTCGAGAACTACTCGTCGCACGGCGCCTACGTGCGGATCGGCGACGTCAAGGGCTATGTGCCGCTGAGCCTGATGGCCGACCCTGCACCGCGCAGCGCGCGCGAGTTCATGAAGGTCGGCGAGTCGATCACGCTGGTGGTCGAAAGCTTCGCGCCGGCGCGACGCAGCATCGATCTGGCCATTCCGACCATGGCGACAATCAAGACCCCGCCCACTGAGGTCGTGGAGGAGACCAAGCCGAAGCGAGCCGCCAGGAAGGCGCCGGCGAAAGCGTCACCGACCATCAACGAGCCCCTCGAGGTCGGCGCTGTTGACGCGCCGACGACACCCACGAAGCGGGGCGCGAAGAAGGCTGCGTCAACTGTGCCGCCGAAGGCTGCGGTCAAGAGGGCGCCTGTGAAGAAGAAGGTTGCGGCAATCGCTGAGTCTCCGGTGCAACCTGCAAAGAAACGACCAGTCAGAAAAGCTCCGGCCATGGCCGCCGCCGAGGCGCCGGACGACCATCCTGTCGATCAAAAGTTGCCCGCCAAGCAAACCCGGCGCCGTACCAAGTCGGTCTGATTCGCTACGGTCGGTGCTGTGCGGATCGCTACGTGGAACATCAACTCGCTGAAGGCCCGCCTCGAGCGGGTTGAACAGTGGCTGGCCGATATGCAGCCCGATGTGCTGTGTCTGCAGGAGACCAAACTCAGCGACGAGGCATTCCCTGCACTGACGTTCATGGGTATGGGCTACGAGACTGCCCATCACGGTCAGGGACAATGGAACGGTGTGGCGATCCTGTCGAAGGTCGGTCTCGATGAGGTGGTGATGAACTTCGCAGAGGGCGAACCGGATCCCGACGCGCGGATCGTGACAGCGTTGTGTGGGGGCATCCGCGTATCGAGCGTGTATGTGCCCAATGGTCGTTCGCTCGACGACGACCACTACCAGTACAAGCTGAAGTGGTTGGCACAGTTGCGTCGGCACGTTGCCGCGACCAGTTCGCCCGACCAAGCGGTGATCGTCACCGGCGATTTCAACATCGCTCCAGCCGATATCGATGTCTACGACCCGGCGAAGTTCGTTGGCGCGACTCACACCAGCGAGCCCGAGCGGGCTCTGCTCTCGGATCTGTGTGACTGGGGGATGGTCGATCTATTCCGGCAGCACCACTCCGATGCCAAGTTGTACAGCTGGTGGGACTATCGCGCCGGAGACTTTCATCAGGGTCGCGGATTGCGGATCGATCTCGTGCTCGGCACACAGGCCGTGGCCGATCGCTGCAGGTGGGCGGTGATCGACCGCAACGCCCGCAAGGGGCAGATGCCGTCGGATCACGCACCAGTCATTGTCGAACTCGACTGACCGCAAGTGGCAACGGTCGCAGGCTGGCCGCGGCGAGCGGGGTGAGCCCGAGTCGCTCAGCGAGTTCGTCGGTGTTGGCCGGTGGTCGCTCGAGCAGACTGCGCAGCACGCTGTCGCTGCAGATCGTCAGCTCGGCGACTGCGGCGCCGCGGGCCACCTGACTTCGCCAGGCCCTCAACTCGGCCAGCGGATCGACGGGACGCGTGCGGGCCGGCCATGTCGGTGGTGGCACCGGTCGGTCGTCGGCGATCGTGGCCGCAACCGCATCCAGCCACGGGCTCGGTCGCGTCGCGGCACCGCGGCGCGATTCTGACCTGGTGACGACCAACTGATCGACAGCCCGGGTAATCGCGACGTAGAGCAGGCGGGCTTCTTCGGCCTGCTGCACGGCCGACAATGCCGAGCTGTGCGGGATCAGACCATCCTCAGCGCCGGCGAGTACCACCACAGGCCACTCACGACCTTTCGCGCCGTGGAACGTCAGCAACGACACTGCGCCGTCGGACGTCTCGGTGTCGAGGTCATCGAATGGCGTTCGTGCGTCGACCCAGCTACGAAACCCGCCAGGCTCCTGCGAGGAGATGAAGCGGTCGACCTCTTCGGCAACGCGACGTCGGATCGGGTCGTGGTGCGTGAACTGTTCGTCGGCCCACAGTGCCAAAGCCTCCCGACTGGTCGTGCGATAGGCGTCGCTGAGCGCCAGCTCCAACGGTGAGCGACCGACGGCGCGTTGCGTGGCAATGTTCGCCATCCTCAGTGCGTCCTCGATCGGGACGAGTTGGTCGTTGGTCCTGGCGAGAACGGCTATTCCACTTGGGTTGTGCTGGTGCAGCGCACCGCGCACAAACGCGGCGATGGCCCCCGCCTCGGCCTCGACGGTGGGGTATGACTCGATGCGCAGCGGAGCTCCGTCGGGCCGATTGCTGGCGGTGTCGTCGCGTTGACCGCCGGCGCTCAACGCGGCCGCGCCGGCGCTCACCACTTGCGGCGAGCAGCGGTAGTTGGTGGTCAGCGAGATGACGGTGACGCCCGGATAGACGCGTTCAACCTCGGTCATGGTGGTGTGATCCGAGCCGTTCCATCCGTAGATGGCCTGGCGTGGATCACCGACCAGACAGATGTCCGGCCGATCACCGCGCCACGCTTCGAGCAAAGCGTGTTGCAGTGGGTTGAGGTCTTGCGCCTCGTCAACGAAGAAGTGGCGGAATCTCCAGTGCACCAGCGCGCGAAACGCTGCGTCGGTCTCGACGGCGCGCAAATTGAGATCGAGCAGGTCGTCGAAGTCGACCACGCCGCGTCGCCGTTTGAGGCGTTCGTATGCGGCGGCGAGGTCGACAAACCGTCCTGCTGGAACAACACTGCGGCGGCGCGCGGCGCGCGACTGGCGTTCGTAGTCAGCCGGATCGATCCGTCGCGCTCGTGCCCAGTCGATATCGCTCATGGCCGGATATGCGTCGAGTTCGAGGCCAAGTTCCTTCAGGCATTCCCTGACCAGGCGCAGTCGGTCGGGAGCGAGCGACGGCATCGCCTCGTTGCGGGTGAGGGCACGGTCGCGCAACAGACGCAGGGCGATGCTGTGGAAGGTGCCGGCTTCGATCGATTCGTGCATGTCGAGACGTCGCAGCCGCCGCCTCAGCTCGCTGGCGGCATCACGGGTGAAGGTCAGCGCGGCGATGTGTCGCGGTTCGGCGTGGCCGGACTCGATCCGATAAGCGATCCGCCGAGTCAGGACCGTTGTCTTTCCCGAGCCCGCTGAGGCGACGATCGCGAGGGGTGCGGCATGGCTCTCGACGGCGCGTCGCTGATCGGCATCGAGCCCGGTCAGCAGACGTTCGGCGTTCATGGCGACACGATACGGCGGACTGGTTGACCCTCGTGGTCCTTGACGCCGATGTCGCCTCGCAGTCACTACAGTCGCGCCCATGCCGTTCCCGAAGAAGAATCTGAACGCCAACGAGACCATCGCCCTCGATATGCACCCTCACTGGTGGTATTTCGCCGAGCCTGCCTGGTCCCTGTTCGGCAGCATCGTGTTGGGCATCATCGTGTTGACGCAGACCGACAACGGCACCGGAGCTCGCAAGGGTCTCGGCGCGTTGGCCCTCGTTCTGTTGGTGGGTACGGCGATCTGGCTCGTGATCCGCTACTTGAAGTGGCTGACGACCAACTTCGTCATCACCTCGAACCGCTTGATCTTCCGCCAGGGAGTGATCGGCAAGAGCGGTGTCGAGATTCCTCTCGAGCGAGTCAACAACGTCAACTTCAATCAGAGTGTGTTCGAGCGCATACTCGGCGCCGGCGACCTGTTGATCGAGTCAGGTGGCGAGGATGGTCAGCAGCGGTTCACCGATATCCGCCGTCCGGCACAGGTCCAGAACCTCATCCATGCCCAGATGGAGGGCCATTACCAACGGCGGGCCGGGTACAACGCAAGCGCCCCGACTGGCGACATCTCCGAACAGCTACAGCGGCTGGAAGGCATGTTGCAGCGCGGCACGCTTACCCAGGAAGAATTCGACATCCAAAAGGGCAAGCTGCTCGGCTGAAGTGCTAGGGCAGGCCTGCGCCTGGGGTTCCGACGTCGGCGATCAACACGTTGCCGGTACGGCGACCGGCGGCCTCGATGGCCAGGGAATACTGCGACGTCAGCATGAACAGGGTGCTGCGATCCGGCCCGCCCAGCATGCAGGCGAAGCAGCGATTGTCGGTCTCGATGATGTCGACGATGTCGCCGCCCTCGGCGACGCGGAAACATTCGCGGGCGACCGGGTTGGCGACCCAAACCGCGCCTTCGGCATCGAGGCAGATCCCATCCGGCACCCGCTGGCCGAGGTCGGCCCACACCCGCCGATTCGACAGCGAGCCGTCGCCGGCGATGTCGAACGCGGTGAGCCGCCTGCCAAAGCTCTCGGCCACGATCATCGTTCGCCCGTCGGGCGTGATGACCATCCCGTTGGGAAACATCAGACCGTCGGCGGCAGCATGAACAGATCCATCGGGGTCGACCCTGGCCATGACGGCACCGCCGTGCGTGGCGAGCACGTTGTCGAGTGTTCCGTTGAGCTCATTGGTATCGAGGTCGAACCCGAAGTTGCCGACGTAGGCCCGGCCGACCGAGTCGACGACCATGTCGTTGCAGTGGAAAGTGGCGAGGTTCGACAGGTCGGCGTGCAGCATCAACTGGTGGCTGTCGAGGCGAAGTACCGAGCGAGCGGTCATCGAGACGACGAGCATTCGACCGTCAGGAAGCCACCCGAGCCCGCTGGGGCGGTCTGACATGCTGAGCTTGACCTTGACGTGACCGTCGAGGTCGACCGTCTTCACCGCGTAGTCGAAGAAGTCACTGAACCACAGCGCGTCGTCGTGCCATCGCGGCGCTTCCCCGAAGTGCAGTCCCCCAGCCAACAGACGTGCCTTGATCATCACGGCCTCCCTGATTGTTGCTCTTCGACCCGGTGGGCACCGTCAACGGCGCGTACGACCCAGCCTTCGGCGAGTGCCCCCGGCTCGGCGAGCACGACAACGCATCCACCAAAGCCGCCCCCCGTCATGCGGGCTCCATAGACACCGGGCTGTGCGGTCAAGTGCTCGACAGCCGCATCCATCACGGGTGTCGATGTCAGATACAGGTCGCGGAGGCTGTAGTGGCTGGCCACCATCAACATGCCAGCTGCACGCAGATCGCGGTCGTTCAGCACCGACACAAAATCGCGGACGCGCTGGTTCTCACTGACCACGTGCTGAGCGCGGGCACGAATCACCGGGTCGGCGATCGACAGCGTGTCGGTCAACTCTGCGGTGCGCAACGGGCCGATCAACTCCTCGGCGGTCGCGCACTCGGCCACGCGCTGCGCATAGGCGCTGCCGACGAGAGCCCGATGTGCAACGAACTGCACGACAACCTCGACATCCTCGGGAATCGCCACCGGTTCGATGGTCACGTCACCGCAATCGATCAGCAGTGCGTGATCAGCGATGCCGGCGGCAATTACGAGCTGGTCCATGATGCCGCATGGCACCCCCGATGCTCTGATCTCGGCGCGGCGGCACAGTTGCGCCAAGCTCAGTGCGTCGCCGTCGAACCCGAGTGCCAAAGCGACAGCGACCTCCAATGCGGCGCTACTCGAGAGACCCGCGCCGATCGGTATATCGCTGGCCACGGTCCCCTTTATGCCTCCGTATGGCTGCATCTCGGCAACGACGCCGGCCACGTACCTGGCCCAATGCGGTTCGACGTGCTGAGGGTCATCGATGTGCAGCGCAAGCTCAGCGGGCTGTGGTTCGTCGTTGCTGTGCAGCGAGATCGTGTCGGCAGGGATCCCGCGGATCTCGGTCCACCGGTCGATCGCCATCGGCAGCACCATGCCTCCGGTGTAGTCGGTGTGATCGCCGATCAGATTGACCCGCCCAGGAGCGCGAACGTGGATCGTCATGCCAGCTTCAGGGCGGCACTGAACCGTTCGAGGAGCGCAACGTCGAATGGGGCGCGCAGCGAGATGTTGAGCTGGTCCGCTCCAGCCTCGACGTACTGGCCAATGCGGTCGAGGATCTCATCGTCAGACCCGGTCAGTACACCTGGGCGGACGAAATCGCTGATCGCCCCGAACTGCTGACGGAGGTTTGCTTCGTCGCTGGCGATTCCGACGTTGATCGCGCAACGGATCTGCGATGGGTTGCGCCCGACGCTGTCGCAGAAACCGTGCAGCACGGACCGCTTGTGGGCGAACACATCTGGGCCGATGAACGGCACGTTCCAGCCGTCGGCGTACTGGGCGGCTATCTTCAGCGTTCGCTTCTCGCCGCCGCCACCGATCCAGATCGGCAGCTTGGCTTGCACGGGCCGAGGCTCGTTTCGTGCGTTCGTCAGCGTGAAGTGCGTGCCGGCGAATTCGGCGATGTCATCGTGCAGCAGGCCGCGCAGACACTGGACGCCTTCCTCGAGTTGGTCGAGGCGAATCTTGGCGCTTGGAAAGGCGATGCCATACGCGTCGTACTCGACCTTGGCCCAGCCGGCTCCGATGCCGATCTCGGCGCGTCCGCCCGACAGCAGGTCGATGGCGGTGATCGCTTTGGCCAACACGGCTGGGTGCCGGTAGCCGACGGAGTAGACCAGCGATCCGCACCGAACCTTCGACGTCGAGCAGGCCAGCGCGGCGTGCATGCTGACGGCCTCCAGGCATGCAGCGTCGTCGGGTTTGCCGGTTGCGCCGTAGAAGTGATCCCAGACCGAGATCCAGCCAAAGCCGAGATCCTCGACTCGTTGCCACACGGCGCGCAGTTCATCCGGCGTGGTGTGCTGCAAGCCGACGTGGACACCGAACAAGGTCATGCGCCGAACGTAGCTGACTACACGGCAATGATCGAGATCCGCGTTCCGTGCTAATGAGGAGTCATGGCAGGTCCGCTTTCCGGTTATCGCATCATCGAGTTGGCGGGTATCGGTCCCGGCCCGTTCGCGGCGATGATGCTGGCCGACATGGGCGCCGAGGTTGTCCGTGTCGAGCGAGCAAAGGCTGTCAACGGTCCGGCACCCCGCACGCCGCACTATGACCTGTTGTT
>JAYTZE010000753.1:0-1169 GCA_043742385.1 Ilumatobacteraceae bacterium | reverse complement strand
TGCTCTTGCCAGCACCGTTGGGCCCCAGAAAGCCGAAGATCTCGCCCTGTTGCACCTCGAGATCGACTCCGTCGACTGCCTTCACCGAGCCGAAGTGCCGAACCAGGCCTTGAGCAACGATGGGCTGTTGCTTGGTGTTCATATATCATTAGCTTGTACGAAATATCTCAGTGTGTCAAACTCTTTGCGTGGAAGATCTCGACGAGGCGCTTGCCCTGGTGATCGCCCGGATGCGCGATATCTGGCACAAACGAATGCGCGCCATCGACCTGACCCCTCCGCAATCGATAGCGCTCCGCAAGTTGCTCGATGGCCCGCTGCCGATGGGCTCGGTTGCGGAGGTGTTGTCGTGCGACGCCTCGACGTTGACAGGTATCGCCGACCGCCTCGAAGAGCGCGGGTTGATCGAACGCCGCCTCGATCCCTCAGATCGGCGCGTCAAACTGCTGGCACTGACCGAACCCGGCCGGGCTTTGGTGACGTCGATCGACGGACCCTTCACCCCAGATATACCGGGTCTCGCTGCACTCACGCCCGACGAGCGCGCCGAACTGACGCGGTTGCTGGTGCGTTCGTTCAGCTAGCTATCGGGTACGAGCGGCCTCGATGGCCTTCCACACCCGCTCGGCGGTGCACGGCATGTCGATGTGACGCACTCCGAGGTGGGCGACGGCGTCGACCACTGCAGACTGCACGGCGGGTGTTGAACCGATGGTGCCACTCTCGCCGATGCCTTTGGCGCCGAGTGGATTGACAAAGGTGGGTGTCTCCATGTGCACGATCTCGAAGCTCGGCAACTCGGCGGCGCTGATGAAGGCGTAGTCGGCAAGGTTCGACGTGATGGGGTTGCCGTCGGTGTCGTAGCGCACTTCTTCGATCAGCGCCTGAGCCGTACCCTGGGCGACCCCGCCATGGATCTGACCCTCGAGCAGCAGAGGATTCAGCACGGTGCCGGCGTCGTCGCAGGCGACGTGGCGAAGGTGACGAACCTGACCGGTTTCGGTGTCGACCTCGACCACGGCGACGTGGGAACCGAACGGGAAGGTTGGACTCGAAGCCTGGAAATAGGTTGCGGCCTCGAGGCCGTTCTCGAATTCACCGTCGCCGTTGGCGGCGACCGACAACTCGGCCCACGACTTGCCGACAGCGGGTGTCCCCGTGACATGGAA